>NZ_JBHXNW010000026.1:0-4116 GCF_042717365.1 Streptomyces sp. NPDC058534 | reverse complement strand
CCCGGTGCTGGGGGGGGGGGGGGTCGCCTCTCCTCTCCGGCGCTCCGCTCGCTGGCGCGGGGGTGGGGCGGCGGGGGGCGTCCCCCCCCCCCCCCCCCCTCCCGTCTTCTTCCGTCTTCTCCCGTCTTCCCGTTCACGGGTGGAGCACAGTTCACCCACAGGGGGAGGGTTGTATTCCGCAGGTCAGGGGTATGACGGCTGTGACCGTTCGGGCAGGCCGGCCGTGTGGGAGGGACCCCGACATGCTCTTGGAAGCGCTCAGCGCCGCGATCCTCGGATTCGCCCTGGCATGGGCGGCCGTCCATCGTCTGCCGCACCGCCTCCCCGCCCGGGTCCTGGTCCTGCCGACGGGAATCGCCGGGGCGCTGTTCGGGGCGTTCGTCACGCACACCGCGATGGGCAGCGGCGGCCTGCTGCTGGTGCTCCTGGGCTCGGCCGCGCTCTCCGCGGCCTCGCTGTCGCTGCTGCTGCGCCCCGCGGGAAGACTCCGCCGCAGCTCGGCGACCGCCTGACCGGCCGCCGAGGCTCCGGGACGCGCCCGCGCTGACCGCGGTCGGGCGCGGGCGGCGAGCACCTCGGGGGCCAGGCGTCAGGCCGCCAGCCCCAGCGCCGCCATCCGCTTGGTGTGCGCCTCGGTGATCCGGGAGAACATCCGGCCGACTTCCGCCAGGTCGAAGCCGTCCGCGACACCGCCCACGAGCATGGTCGACAGCGCGTCCCGGTCGGCCACCACCCGCTGGGACTGCGAGAGGGCCTCGCCCATCAGCCGCCGCGCCCACAGCGCGAGCCGCCCGCCCACGCGCGGGTCGGCGTCGATCGCCGCGCGGACCTTCTCCACGGCGAAACCGGCGTGCCCGGTGTCGTCGAGCACGGCCAGCACCAGCTCACGGGTGTCCGCGTCGAGGCGAGCCGCGACCTCACGGTAGAAGTCACTGGCGATGGAGTCGCCGACGTAGGCCTTGACGAGCCCCTCCAGCCAGTCCGAGGGGTCCGTCTGCTTGTGGAAGCCGTCGTAGGCGGCCACGAACGGCTCCATCGCCGCGGTCGGCTCCTCACCGATCTCCGCGAGCCGGTCGCGCAGCCGCTCGAAGTGGTGGAACTCCGCCGACGCCATCTTCGCCAGCTCCGCCTTGTCCCCCAGCGTGGGCGCCAGCTTGGCGTCCTCCGCCAGCCGCTCGAACGCCGCCAGCTCGCCGTACGCGAGCGCGCCGAGCAGGTCCACGACGGCGGCGCGGTACTGCGGGTCGGCCGCGGCCGACGCCCAGTCCCGGGCGGCCACTCCGGTGGGGCCGATGGCTTCGGCTGCTCCGGTGGTTTCGGCGGGGGCGTCTGCGGCGGTGCCAGGCTTGTCAGAGCTCGTCATGCAGCGCACAATAGCCCGCTCTTCGACAGCGGTAAGGCCCTGGTCAGTCAGTGTGACGACGACTACGTGACCAATTCGGCCATCGCATGTGCGCGAATCCGGGGTATGGTGGTAATGCGCCTGCCGAGTATGTGACGTACGGGTACGTGACATCGTCGTCGGGCCGCACGCATGAGGATGCCCGGTCGGTGGCCCGATCGGCTCCGACCCGACAGCCCTCCCTGCCGTACGCCACACTGCGTACGGAATCCGGAGGGGGACCCTCAGTGGTACGAGCGCTGGAGCGTCGACAGAGGTCCCGTGTCCTACGGCTCATCCGTAAGGCAGCCGACGTCCCCGACACGATCCGGCAAGACCCGCGCGCTCGCCTCGCACCACGTACACAGAAGAGGCAGCACCCTGACTACGACGTTCCGATCCCTCGGGATCCTCCCCGAGACCGCCGAAGCCCTCGAAGCCGTCGGCATCATCAATCCCTTCCCCATCCAGGAGATGACGCTCCCCGTGGCCCTGTCGGGCACGGACGTCATCGGCCAGGCCAAGACCGGCACCGGCAAGACGCTGGGCTTCGGCCTTCCGCTCCTCGAGCGTGTCACCGTCCCCGCGGACATCGAGGCGGGCCGCGCCGCGCCCGAGGCCCTGACCGACGCCCCGCAGGCCCTCGTCGTCGTACCGACGCGCGAGCTGTGCCAGCAGGTCACCAACGACCTCCTGACCGCCGGCAAGGTCCGCAACGTGCGCGTCACCGCGATCTACGGCGGCCGGGCCTACGAGCCGCAGGTCGAGGCCCTGAAGAAGGGCGTCGACGTGATCGTCGGCACCCCGGGCCGCCTGCTGGACCTCGCGGGCCAGAAGAAGCTCAGCCTGAAGCACGTCAAGTGCCTGGTCCTCGACGAGGCCGACGAGATGCTCGACCTGGGCTTCCTGCCCGACGTCGAGAAGATCATCAACATGCTGCCGACGCGTCGCCAGACCATGCTGTTCTCGGCGACCATGCCGGGTGCGGTCATCGGACTCGCCCGCCGCTACATGTCGCAGCCCACGCACATCCGCGCCACCTCGCCGGACGACGCGGGCGCGACGGTCGCGAACACGAAGCAGTTCATCTACCGCGCGCACAACATGGACAAGCCCGAGATGGTGGCGCGCATACTGCAGGCCGACGGCCGGGGACTGGCCATGGTCTTCTGCCGCACCAAGCGCACGGCGGCCGACCTGGCCGACCAGCTCAAGCAGCGCGGCTTCGCCTCCGGCGCGGTCCACGGCGACCTCGGCCAGGGCGCGCGCGAGCAGGCCCTGCGCGCCTTCCGCAACGGCAAGGTGGACGTGCTCGTCTGCACCGACGTGGCCGCCCGCGGCATCGACGTCGAGGGTGTGACGCACGTCATCAACTACCAGTCGCCGGAAGAGGAGAAGACGTACCTGCACCGCATCGGCCGCACCGGCCGCGCGGGCGCCAAGGGTACGGCGATCACGCTGGTCGACTGGGACGACATCCCCCGCTGGCAGTTGATCAACAAGGCGCTGGACCTGGGCTTCAACGACCCGCCGGAGACGTACTCCACCTCCCCGCACCTGTACACGGACCTCGGTATCCCCAAGGGCACCAAGGGTGTGCTTCCGCGCTCGGAGCGCACCCGCGCCGGGCTCGACGCCGAGGTGCTGGAGGACCTGGGCGAGCCGGGCGGCCGCGGTGGCCGTACCCGCGGTGGCCGTGGCGGCCGGGACGAGTCCCGCACCGCCGAGCGCGAGCGTTCCTCCCGTGAGACGCCGCGTCGCCGCCGCCGGATGCGCGGCGGGGCCCCGCTGGACGCGGACACCTCCGCGAGCGCCGCGACCGAGGCCGTGACCGGCGGTGCCGACGGCGCCACGGACACGGACGAGGCCAAGGCTCCCCGCACGCTGCGCCGCCGCCGGCGGACGCGTGGCGGTGAGCCGTCGCGCCGTCCGGTGCCGGCCACCACGGCCGACGCCCCGGTGGCGCAGGCCGCCGAGGGGACCGCCGTCGCGGTCTCCGAGGTCACCGACGTGGCGCAGGCCGCGGAGGTCGTGGAGACCCCGGCCAAGGCGCGTCGCCGCCGCACCCGCAAGTCGGCGGAGGCACCGGCCGCTCCGCTGGAGACCACGCCCGCGACCGAGCCGACGGCCACGGCCACGGCGGTCGTCGAGGCCCCGGTCGTCGAGGCACCCGTGGAGACCAAGCCGCGCCGCACGCGGAAGACCGCCGCCACCAAGGCAAAGGCCGTCACCACCGAGGCGGAGGCCGTCGCCACCGAGGCGGAGGCCGTCGCCACAAAGGCGGAGGCCGTCGCGGACACCGTCGAAGGCACGGAGACCAAGCCGCGCCGCCGCACCCGCAAGGCCGCCACCGCCGAGCCCGTCGAGGCGGCGACCGAGGCCACCCAGGCCCCGGACACCGCCGAGACCAAGCCCCGACGCACCCGGAAGACGACCGCCGCCAAGGCAGAGGCCGCCGCCGACACCGCCGAAGGCATCGAGGCCAAGCCCCGCCGCCGCACCCGCAAGGCCACCCAGGCCGCGGAGCCGGTCGAGGCCGCCGCCGGTATCCCGGCACAGACGGCGCCGGAGACGGAAGCGGTCGAGGCCAAGCCCCGGCGCACCCGGAAGACCGCCGCCGCCAAGGCGGAGACCGCCGCGGACACCGCCGAAGGCATCGAGGCCAAGCCCCGCCGCCGCACCCGCAAGGCCACCCAGGCCGCGGAGCCGGTCGAGGCCGCCGCCGGTATCCCGGC
>NZ_JBHXNW010000025.1:29592-103218 GCF_042717365.1 Streptomyces sp. NPDC058534 | reverse complement strand
CCCGGGCGCCGTTCCGCGAATCAGCGGCGGATCACAGACCAGCCACGATGTTGCCGAGCGAGGCGTCCACCGGGGCGGTGACCGGGGCGGTGACCGGGGCGGTGATGCCACCCAGGTCAAGGCCGGTCATCGGGGCCAGGTTGATGCCACCGACGTCGAGACCGCCGGCGATGCCGTCCAGCTCCGCCTCGTTGATCTCGCGGGTCTCCACTGCGGAAGGAACGTGCTGCATTCCATCTCCCTTTCATGAGCGGTGTCAATGGGTAAGCCGGGCACCTGGGTTCGGCGCCAGGCCTGCACCAATTCCACCACACCCGGCACGGTGACGAGTGCGGGCAGACGGCAATATTCGGGCTGCACCGACCCGCGGGCGTATGCGAGTGACTTTTCGGTCGCGAAAACTTTCCCGGTCCTTCACGTCGCCGCACCAATCTGCGTCCCATTTGGAAGAAATTGATGTGGTACCAAGAGCCGTCCCGGGAGGCCGAAGCCGCCATCAGTGAATTGGCATGAACGTGCTCATTGCATGATGGTCTGATTGTGTGAAGATTGGTGGGCGCGGCTGAAACCGTGAGTGCATCGGGGGCCGGCGGCACACGGCGCCGGCCGGCTGACGAGTCGTCATGTCAGAGGGGGCCACTGGCCTCGGCAACCATGGGGATTCAGCTGGAAGTTGTGGTGGCCTATCCGAGGAGTGAAGCCGCGGACGAGGATCGGGCCGGAAGTGAACGTCCGGAGCCGGCCCACTCGGTGGAATTCGGAGCGATCACGCTCTTCCGCCGTCGCGCGGGAGGCCGTACGGCGGTCGCTCGCGCAGGCGTGGTCGTCGCCGAACTGCTGCCTCCGAGGAGGCGCACTGGCTCGAAGAGCAGGCGCGCAATGTCCGCCAGGGCTTCGTGGATCCCAAGCAGGAGGCGGCGTTCGAGGCGTTCCTCGCGCGGCAGCCGCCCGTCGGTGAGGAGTGACGCGGCACCGGCGGGCCGTCCGTTGCCGATACCTATCGAAACACGATAGATTCTCATCGTGAATCGATTGAAGGAGTGGCGATGGGAAAGCTGACCGTGCTCGCGCTGCGCGCCGTGCTCGTGGCGCTGCTGGCCGGGTCGGTGTTCGTCCAGACGGTGATGGCGGCCCTGCTTTCCGCCGACCTGGACGGCGGCGAGCTGGCGGGCCGGCGCGTACCGATCGTCGTGATCGTGGTCCTGGGCGTCATGACGGTGGAAGCCGTCCTCCTGAGCACATGGCGTCTGGTGACCATGGTGCGCAGGGGCACGGTGTTCTCCCACGCCGCCTTCCGGTACGTGCACGTCGTGATGGGCGCGTTCGTCGCCGCCGGGGTTCTCGTCTGCGCGCTCGGCGTCGTACTCGCCCCGGGCGAGGCCGTGGCGCCGGGCGTCGTGCTCCTTCTCTGCGGCGTCGCCCTCGCGGCCTTCGGGATCGCGCTCGTCGTACTGGTGATGCGGGTGCTGCTCGCCCAGGCGGTCGCGCGCGATGTCGAGGCGTCGCAGATGCAGGCCGAGCTCAACGGGGTGATCTGATGGCCATCGTCGTCGACATCGACGTGATGCTGGCCCGACGGAAGATGGCCGTGGGCGAACTGGCCGAGCGCGTGGGGATCACCCCCGCCAACCTGGCGGTCCTCAAGAACGGCCGCGCCAAGGCGGTGCGCCTCTCCACGCTCGACGCGCTCTGCGAAGCACTCGACTGCCAGCCGGGAGACCTGCTGCGCTGGGAGGCCGACGACCGGGTGGACGCGGCCGTCCCCGACCAGCCCCGATGAACCACCTCGGAGCCACGGCCGACGCCGACGTCCTGGTGGTCGGCGCGGGCCTGGCCGGCCTGAACACCGCCACACTCCTCGCCCAACAGGGCCACGACGTAGTACTGGCCGAACGCCGCACGAGTCCGGCAGCCGCGATCCGCACCACCGGCATCTTCGTCCGCAAGACACTCGACGACTTCCCCCTCCCTCCCGACTGCCTCGGCCCACCGATCCGACGCGTCCTGCTCTACCCCCCGAACCTGCGCCGCCCGGTCAGCCTGGTCAGCGGACGTGACGAGTACCGAGTGGGCGACATGGGCCCGCTCTACACGAAGGCGGCCACCGTCGCGGCGGCGTCCGGCGTACGGATCGCCCTCGGCACCCGCTACGTCGGCCGCAAGGGCGGCACCTTCCACCTCGCCGGGCGCGAGGGCCCCACGACGCTCCGGGCACGCTTCGTCGTAGGCGCCGACGGAGCCCGCTCCCGGGTCGCCCACGACCTGGGCCTCGACCGCAACCACCACCTGCTGGTCGGCGCGGAGGAAGTCTTCGCACTGTCCGAAGGCGGCGCCGAGCCACCGACCTTCCACTGCGTGCTCGACCCTTCATACGCCCCCGGCTACCTCGCCTGGGTGGTCAACGACGGCCGGCACGCCCACGTCGGTGTCGCGGGCTACGCCGACCGCTTCCCCGACGGCCTCCGCCGCACCATGGAACGCTTCAGTGCCGCGGCGCCCGGCCTGACCGGCGTGACCCGCCCCGACGCGGTGGAGCGACGCGGCGGCCCGATACCCGTCGGCGGCGTCCTCCGCCGGATCAGCTGCGCGGACGGCCTCCTCGTGGGCGACGCGGCCGGCGCGGTCTCGCCGCTCACCGCGGGCGGCCTGGACCCGTGCCTCCGCCTGTCGGAGCACGCGGCCACGGTCCTGGACACGGCACTGCGCACGGCGGACCGGCAGGTGCTGCGAGCCTACGACGGAGCAACCCTGCGCGCCGACTTCCGCGGCCGCCTGATGCTGCGCAGGGCACTGTCCCAACTCCGCACCCCGACGGCAGCGGCAGCGGCATTCCCTCTCCTCCGCACCTCGTTCGGCAACGCCGTGGCCACCAGGGTCCTCTTCGGCGACAGATCCTTCCCGACACCGACGGCACCCTGACGAGGCTCACGCGCCCGGCGCCGCCACTCCTCGGGAGACCCGCAGCTCCGGTTCCGCTCGCAGTCCCGCGACGTCGGCGCCGCTCTCGGTCAGCACCCGCTCGATCGCCGCCACGGAATCGGCGCCCGTCCCGGCCTCGTCCAGCAGCGCGGCCAGCAGATGGGTCGTGCCGACGGTGGGTGAGCCGTTGGCGGAGGCGGTGAGCTGGGTGACGTGCAGGAGCCGCCGGTCGAAGCCGGCGGAGGCTTCGACCTCCTGAGGCTCGCCCTCCACGACCCCGGTGGTGGGGAGCAGCACGCGGGCGACGGCGGCCTGCCGTACGCCGTGCCGACGCAGGAGTTCCGCTCCCCGGTTCGCTCCCGCCAGCTGCTCGGGCAGCTCACGTCCCGCGACCGTCAACGACCGCTCCAGGGCCAGGATGCCGAGAAGCACGTCGACGGGCTCCAGCTCCGGAGCCCCGCGCCGTACCGCCCCCCGCCGGGCCTCCGAGCGCACCACGCCCACGACCGCGGAGCCGAAGCCGGCGCCGCCACCGAAGATCCAGGCGGTGAACTTCCGCGTCAGCGGATTACCGCTCTTCCCGAAGGTCCCCGCCTTGCGCAGCATCAGCACGGAGCCGGGCTCGGGCGTCTCGTCCTTCCCCCGCAAGGCGTCGAGCGCGGCGGAGGCGGCGGAGACGTCCAGCTTCTCCACGACCATGGCCTCGCGGGCCCGCGTATCGGGCAGCTCGACCAGTGCGCGCGCCACATGGCGGACCCGCACGGAAAGGGTGCCCTCCGCGTGTGCGGCTTCCAGCGCCAGGCGCAGACAGGCCCGCAACGCACCGGTCATCGGCGGCAGTTCAATTCCCCCCGGCGCCACGTCCTCCTTCCGCCTCTTCCAGCGCAGCCTCCGGACCTCCTCCTGCCGGACCTCCCGCCAGAAGGCGTCGATCTCCCGCTCGTCGTCCGGACTGCCCGCCGTACCGTCCCCCTCATCCCCGCTGACCCACACCGAGGTCCCCCGGCACGCGATCGACCCACCGAGCGTGCCGGCGGCCCTCATCCCGGGCGCTATCGCGGACCCCGCGGGTTCGTCGCCCGACACGAGCGCGCTGAGCAGGCTCTCCGTACCGACGTCGTCGCGTTCCTGCTTGGCGACCGTGCGTACGGTCTCCAGCATCAGATTGACGACGTCCCTCTCGAACTCGGTGGTCGCGTCGCCGCTGCGGTCGGACGTGCGCTGGTCCATCGGGCCTTCCCTCCATGGAGTCACCTGGCGTAAAGGACGCTAGCCCGACGCTTCCCGACTCCGCGTCGTCCGACCGGCCATCCTTCCGGTCCGAACGGACATCTTCTGCGGGGCGGCGGTTTGCCCGACCCGTGAGCGCATACAGGGCAATGCACGCCGGCTCGCCCGCGTCGTAGAAGGCTGCCGACTGCCGAGCAGGGCCTGGGTCAGACCTGGCCGAGGTCGATTTCCACCGGGAAGGGGGCCGCTACCTTGACGACAGCGGTGAACACGTCTCCCTCCCGGTAGGTCTTGGTCGCGGGGTCGAGCACGTAGGTGTACACGAGAGGCACGCCTGTCGCGGCCTGCTCGATCCGCCAGTAGAAGTCGATGCCTGCCTTGGCGTATTGGTCGACCTTCACGATCCGGTCGGTGGTCTCCGAGCCTGGCGACACCACCTCCGCGACCAGCAGCACGTGCTCAGGGCGGGTGGGGAGGATGTCGATCGTGTCCGCGCGGTACACGATGACGTCCGGGCGGCGATTGGTGAGCGGGACGTCCTGAAGCCGGACGTCGAAGTCGGTGTCGGCGTTCCACTCCGGGCCCGCGGCGGCATCCAGGGCGTTGGCCAGAATTCGGGCCAGCCGGTTGTGCCGCTTGGACGCACTCGGACTCACGACGACCATCCCGTCCACGATCTCGATCCCAGCGCACTGCTCCTCGGACCAGGACTCGTACTCCTCCGCCGTGATCTGCTCATGCATCCACGCCGGGGCCACCATCTCGGCCGTCATGAGGCACCTCCCGGACACTGTGCTGCGGACCCGATCCCACTGGACTCAGCGTACTGTCTGCCATCCGTCCGGCACGCCGCTCTCGCTCACGCCCACCGCGCCATCACGGCCGACACGCACACGAGCCTGCTCCCCGACGCGGACCTGGCGATCGTTGAGGCCGCAGCCCGGCGGCGGAGTCCGTGCCGAATGGTGCTGATCCGTTGGGAGTGGAGCCCTCCCTGGTGAAGAAACCCCAGCTCAGAGCGGTAATGCACAGTGCCCCCGGCAGGATTCGAACCACGAGGACGAGATACCTCGCGCAGACGTGAGAAATGTTGAGGGGAGTGCCGAATACGTTCTGGCTGGGCCGGAGGCAGCGACCTTCCCGGGCGGACCGAGGTGGCAGAGCCATGTGAGCAGGCGCAGCCCCGAGGTCCGTGGTGGCTTGCGGTATGCATTCTGAGGTATATACCGTTGCTTGCATGACGGAGCGGTGGCAGATCGAGATCGAGCCCGAGGTGCGGGATTGGCTGGAGCTCCTTTCTTTCCGTCTCTACCGGCGGGTCGAGGACAAGACGGACCGACTGTTGGACGAGCCGACGACCCTCGGCGAGCCGTACTCGCGGCACCTGGGAGGCAAGCTCCGTGAACTCCGCTTCGACTTGGACGGCGAGGCCGTACGCATTCCGTACTGGCTCGCGCCGGGACAACGGATCGTGCTGCTGACGGTCTTCCGAAAGACGAAGATGCGTGAAGCGGCGGAAGTCGAGCGTGCGCACCAGGTCCAGAAGGCATGCGAGGCCGAGCACGGCCATGCCCAACACACGTACGAACGGCGTAGGGAGAGCTGATGAACCACAGCAAATGGAGGACGCGCCGGACTCGGCAGCTCGCGGGGGAGGCAGTGGAGTACGACCAGGAGTACGTCGACGCCCGCCTGGCCGGCGACCTCGGTCAGGCGGTCTACGACCGTCGCATCGAGCTCGGCCTGTCCCAGACTGAGCTGGCGGAGCGGTCCGGGATGACGCAGCCGCAAGTCTCCCGGATGGAGGGCGGCGACACCGTGCCGACCCTTCCGTTGCTGCGGCGCTTGGCCAAGGCCCTGGACGGCACGCTGAACCTGACGATCGACGAAGGCGATTCGCACGTCACCTTCACCCCACACGCCGCCTGAGCCGTCGGCAACGGATCGTCGGGCATGAATTCCGAAGGGCACCTACGAGAGCCGTCGGCTCCAAGTTCTGTGGCCTGGGAACACTTCCGTAGTTCTCGCGTGTTCACGGGGCTTCCCGGCCTCATGTGTGCTGAATCCGTTCCCGCTGGACCTGGATGCCGTCCGTGCTGATCAGGTCCGACCGCGGTGCCGTCGGGCGCGGGGGCCGGGCCGCACTGGTGAGCGCCGCCCGGGCGTCGCGACACCTGGGGAGTCGTTCGAGGGCGTAAGGGGTTCGACAGGGCCAGGCGGTTGGCCGTCGACTGATTCCAGGCCGGGCAGAAGCGTGTGGTCCGGGCCGGTGCGAGCTCTCTTGGCGCTCTCGGCTACTGGGAGGATGCGGCGTCGATTCAGCTCAGCCACATCGATCAGGGGTGCCGCCACGAGGCGGTCGAGTAAGTCTGCCTGCTGCGGCTCCAGGGCAGTTAGGTGACTGAGTACGGCGAGGATCTCCACGAGTTCCCGACTCCACTCGTGCTCCCAGTGCTGAGGGCGCTCGCGGTCGAGTTCGCTGGTCACCTTGCCTGCAGCGCGGTTGCTGCGGTAAGCGAGCCAGCTGTCGAGTACGTTGCGCCCGCCGGTGGTGTAGTTGCGCATGCGTGGCGTGACGCCCGTGAAGATGCCCCCCTCGATGATCAGGTGCTCGTTGTCGCAGTCGTAGGTGATCGTGGAAGGGAGCGCATCGGGCGCGACTTCTCGAGCGTACGTGATCTCGGGATGCAGACGTCGCCAGCAGTTCGATGTGCCTGCTGGGCGGGCGTCACCCGGGCTGATGCTCCGTGTGCCGAAGGTGGAGGCCCACAGAATGTGGTGTCCCAGGCTGACGGCCTCACGCCAGAGGTCGCTTGCGGCGGTCAAGGGGATGTGCACGCCGAGTGAGTTGAGGTCGTCTGCATAGCGCTCGGTGAACGTGGGATGTGCGGCGACGGCAGCGATGTAGGCCAGCAGGTCTTCCGGGAGGACCTCTTGGAGACCGTAGGAGTTGGCGAGGTGATGCAACAGGCCGGGGGCGATGTTGGGGGTGCGGTCAGCATGCAGGAACGGCAGCACACGACCGCCGTTGCCGTTGAAGTAGTGCATGTCGGGGATGAGAGCGGTGAAGAGCAGTGCCGGTCCGGTCTGTAGGCGTTGCGAGTGTTGCTCGACGACGAAGACCTGGCCGTCGATGGCGGCTTGCCACAGGTCCGGGCGGGAAAAGTCGATGACTCGCCCGTCGGGTATGAGCCATTGGCGGTCCAGGGCTCTGCGGGCGATGCGTATCGGGTCAGGACAGGGGCTTTGCTCGTCGCGGAGGAGGGCGGGCGGGTGGGGGTGGCCGGGTATCTGAAGGGCTTCCTTGTCCAGGGCGCGGTCGCGGGTCTCTTTGAACAGTGCCTTTTGTGTGGCGGGGTCACGTTCCTGGACGAGGCGGTTCCAGCGTCGGCGCAAGGTGGTTTTGGATGGGCTAAAGACCCAGTTCCGATTGGGTTTTATGCCCGGTTTGCGCCAGGGTATGAGGTCGGTGAGGGCGGGAAAGTCGTCCCAGCCGCTGTGTGAAGCGGGTGTGAAGGGGGCGTACTTGGCACACCGGGAAGTGCGCCAGTCGGGACCGTTGATGCGCAGGTCGTGCAGTTGCTCTTCTTTGTCCCGGCGGGTGCCATGAACAGCCGTGTAGTGGACGGGGGCCAGTTGGTCTCGCCGCTCGCCTTGTCTGCGGACAAAAATGGCGATGGCCAATTCCTGCTGGACACTGGGGAAGAACCGGCTGTTCAGCGGGGGTCTCTTCGTTTCAGGGGTGAGGTCGATGACCCAGCCCTCGGTGCAAGTACGGCGCAGGTACGAGCGCATGCCCTGAAAGCCGGCGCTGCGGATGAACCCGCCGGTACTGACGAAGCAGACAACACCGTGACGGTGGTCGTCGTACTGGTCGAACACCTTGTGCGTGGCCCAGCGCCAGAAGTAGGTGCACAGGCTTTTCAGCTTGTTCTCGTACACCCCTGCCGCACCGTGCAGCCGGAAGGCGTCCAGGGGTGGGGCGCCTCGGTCTGGTGAGCCGTTCTCGATCCATCCGCCCTGGCCTTCCGCCTGCTCGCGGTGGGGAGGGTTGCCGATGACGACAGTGATGCGGCCCTCGCGCTGGATGATGCTGGCGGCTTCAGCGTCGTCACGTAGGGGACCCCACAGAGCGCCGTAACGGGTGAAGAGTTCGCTTGGCCGCCAGGGATCGGCGAGGGTATCGGCGAGATGTAGGCGCATGTCGCGTAGCCGGACGCGGGCATTGAGAGAACGCAGCATCTGCCCGACGCGCATCTGTGCAACGGCGAAGGCACCCATCTGCTTTTCGAAGCCGATCAGCCGACCTGCGAGTTCTTGGACGGATTCGGCGCGGAATCCGTCATTGCCTCCATCGGATTGCTTGCGGGCGACGAGGTCAATGATGCCGGTGAGGAAGGTGCCGGTGCCCATGGCCGGGTCGATGATGGACACACCGGGGTCGGCGAAACCGTCCGGGCAACCCAGCCTGGTGGCCAACACTTCGTCGACGAGGCGGATCATCTCCTCCATCAGCGGTGCTGGGGTGTAGTAAGTGCCGGAATCCTTGCGGAGGTCGGGGTCGTACGCCTGCAGAAAGTGCTCGTAAAGGTGGACGTGGAAGCCGGGTTCGCTGGCAAGGGCACTGCGCCAGTCGATGGCGTCGATGACGCGAACGAGCATGTCGAGGCTGTCGCGAAATTCTCCCTCGACTTGGTCGGTGAGGATCTGCAGAGCGCGCCCCATGACGGAGTGCTCCGCTCCCAGACGCCGGCCAACCTCATGCAGGCTCACCTTGGCCAGGGCGCTGTCGTGGCCATCGGCGTCCGAGCCGGCGAGCAGGAGCGCGAACGTGACGGATTGGGCGTAGCGGTCGGCGAACGCCGCACGTTTGTCTCGGTCGTCGGTGGTGGGAAAAAGATCGACTTCAAGGGTGGAGGACAGGTCGGTGAAGGGACGCCGGTGGCGGGGAAGCCTGGCTTCGGCGTCGAGTCGGTCGTGGACGGCATCGCGCAGAAGAGTGCACAGCGGGGCTACCTGGGCGACAACTTCCCGCATCGATGTCAGTGGACGGGGCTGCCAACTGAAGAACGCGGTCAGCATCGACTCGAAGGCGGCCTCGCTGGCTGCCGGTATCCGCAGGCGGGAGCCAGCGGTACGCAGATCGCCTTCGAGGTGGATGGTGTCGCCGTGTTGCCGACCTGAGCGGTACATGATCCACGTCTGCCCGTTGGTGTAGATCAAGTTGGGGAGCTTCGCCATGCCCTCCCACTGTCGTCGGTCACGAGGGTTCAGCCCGCCGGGATGGATCACGCTTTTGTCCGGGCTCTTCAGCTCGACGTAGCCGACGATGTTGCACGATAACTTCCCGATCCGCACAGCCAGGTCGGGGCGGATTCGGTGCGCGGCGATCGCTATCTCAGCATGCAGGACGGCCTGCAGCCCCAACGCGCTCGCTGCGTCGACGAGAAGCGTCTCCACGGCGCGACGGATCGCGGCTTCCTTCTGTCCATGCAGCAGTGCCTGCTTGCAGGTCGCACCGAACTCGCTGACGATTCGCCGAAACCCGTCCCTGCGCTGCATCCCGCCCCCAGAGGCCAGCACACTCCCGGTATCCAACTCGACACACGGTAAGTGCTACGTCACCCACCGTCGAGAGGGCGGCCATGTTGCTTACATCCATCGCCTGGGACAGCAGGGCAGAGCCTCTACCATCGTCTGCTCAGCCCGGCTGTGTCGTCGTCCGGTCGCGGTAGCTGCGCCGGGCCGCGCATGGGTGCCTGCGTCCGATGCTATTGATGTCACTTGTGGGTGTCAGCTCGCCCTATCCGCAGAGGTATCTCTTGGCAATCAGTGATGGTGAACTCCATCCACTCGATGCCGGCGACACTGAAACTGGCTCCGACGTTAGAGGACGCGATGCCCGTGAACTCATGACGTACGCCTAAATCTTGGCTGCTGAGCGTCCAGGGCGTCGCGACCCTCCATGCCCACTGAAGGGTGGTGAGAAGCGCATCCTCCGGGGCGGAACGACGAAGGGGAGAGAGGAACTGCAGCTCAGCAAGTTCTGGGAACTTCCAGTACCGCTCGTAACTTTCGATCTCGATGGTGTGCGGCAATAGCTCTCCGATGCGGCCGACCACTCGCTCGGCACCGCGGCGGTGGGCCACGTGCGCGTAGCAGCGCCAACGGATCGTCTCGAACATGCCGACACTGTAAGGCTCTTGCGGAACTGTGCCGCGGTCCCTTCCGGCCCAGCCGCCCAGTCAGCCTCATCGGAACCTCAGCTTGGGAAGATGAGGCGATGTGGCGGCTGCTTGGCTGACCTGGGCGCTAGCGCTACCCGCGCCCGGCCGCTTGTCGGCTTGGCGCCCGGTGTTCCCCGTGATTCCCCGCACGATCTGGCACGGGCCTGGCGCGCTGCGACTCGGCTCCTATCCGAGTCGCAGCGTGCGTCATACCTTCAAGCGTTAATGATCTTCTGGACTTCGCGAAGCTTCTCCTCCGCAGTGAGTGACGAGTAGTCGCCGCTCACCAACCCGTGACGCGGGCACGCTCGCTCCCGTCACGTGTATACACCCACACCTGCTGTTCCTTGCGCGGTTCTGTGTTGCACCTGGATCAAGGACAGAAAGCGGGAAGTACCCGAGACCCGAAGCCTCGACCTTACGGGCAATGGAGCTGAGAACGTGCTTGCCGAGTCTGTCGAGACCCAATGCGGTCCGCAAGCGTCCCAAGTTGCCGTGGGTGGCTTCACCCGGCTTCTCGGCCGCGGATGCTCTCGGCCGGTTCACGCGTACCGGCACGCGCGGACCCTGAAACGCCTAAGGGCCAGCCCGGGAGGAAACCCCTCCTGAGCTGGCCCTTCTGGTTGTGCCCCCGGCAGGATTCGAACCTGCGACACCCGCTTTAGGAGAGCGGTGCTCTATCCCCTGAGCTACGAAGGCGGGCGGCCCGGCAGGGCTGGGCCGTCGCGGACAGTGTAGCGGGTGGGGTGGGGGGAGGGTGGTGGCGGGCGAGGTGGGGGAGTGGGGGGTTCCGGGTGGGCGCCCCGCACCTTTTGTCCTGTTCGGCTGTACCCGTACCCCTGATAACGGCGCGATAGGTCCCCCATATCGGCCGCCAGCACAGTGGAGCCGATCTCGTTTCGAGGTGTCGAATCAACCCTGAGCCCCTGAGGTGAACGCCCATGAGTACGGACCCCAAGTCGGTTGTGCACGGGATTCTGGCCGAGGATCTGGAAGTGGAGCCGGCGGAGATCACGGACGCGGCGCTGCTGCGGGATCTGGAGCTGGACTCGCTGGCCGTCGCCGAGCTGATCGTGCGGATCAAGGAGGAGACCGGCGTGGACCTCGGCGGTGAGGAGACGCGGATCGCGGATCTCAGCGTGGGGGAAGTCGTCTCGCTGGCCGGCGCGGGTCTGGAAGCGGCGTGACCGAGGGGCCCGTGGCCATCACCGGTGCCGGACTGGTGACGCCGGCCGGTACCGACGCCGACTCGACCTGGGAGGCGATGTGTGCCGCCGGGTCCCTGGAGAGCGGTGATCCGGAGCCGCTGGCCGGTACCGGGGCGTGGCACAGTCTGCGGGTGCCCGAGCTGCGGCCGGGGCAGCTGACCGGGCGCGGGACCGCCCGTACCGATCCGTTCATACGGTTCGCCCTCGCCGCCGTGGCGGAGGCGCTCGCGCAGTCGCGGCTCGATACCGGCAGCTGGGACGGCAGCCGGGTGGGGATCGTGGTCGGCAGCGCCTTCGGCGGGGTGACCACGCATGACGAGCAGCATCGGCGGATGGAGCGGCAGGGGGCGGGCATGGTCTCGCCGTATCTGCATCCTCGGGCCCTGATCAATATGGCCGCCGGGGCCATCGGTGCGCGGTACGGGATCACCGGGCCCGGTCACACCGTGGCCGCTGCCTGTGCGTCGGGGGCCTCCGCCATTGGGCTGGGCAAGACGCTGCTCGACGCCGGGGTCTGCGACACGGTCATCGCCTGCGGCACGGACGCCGCCGTCACCCCCCTCGTCGTCTCCGGCTTCGCCCGCATGGGCGCGCTGTCCGAGCAGAAGGCGACCGACGCGTCCCGGCCGTTCGCCGCCGACCGCGACGGCTTCGTCATCTCCGAGGGCGCCGCGGCCGTCGTGATGGAGAAGCCGGCCAAGGCGCGCGCCCGGGGTGCGGACGTGCTGGGGCGGCTGCTCGGGCACGCCGACACCTCCGACGCCCACCACCCGACCGCCCCCCGTCCGGACGGTGCCGGCGCCGCGGCCGCCGTCGAGCGGGCGCTGGCGGCGGCGCGCATGTCGGTGCGGGACGTGGACTCCGTCAACGCGCACGGCACCTCGACCCCGCAGAACGACCAGACGGAGGCCCGGCTCATCGCCCGCCTCTTCCCGCACGGCCCGGCCGTCACCGCGAACAAGGGCCTGCTGGGCCACACCCTCGGCGCGGCCGGCGCCATCGAGGCCGTACTGACCCTGCGCGGCCTGCGCACCGGCATCCTGCCGCCCATCGCGCACACCGAGCGGGCCGACCCCCACCTGCCCGACCTCGACCTGGTCCTCGGCGGCCCGCGCCGGCACGGCGGGAGCGTCGCCGTGAGCACCTCCTTCGGCTTCGGCGGCAGCAACTGCGCGCTCGTACTCGACGCCGCCTGACCCGATCACACCACTCACGGTCACGCCGTCACGCCGTCACGCCGTCACGCCGTCACGCCGTCACGCCGTGACGTCGTCCCGGTCCCCGCGGCCATCCCTGGAGAGTTCATGACGCAACGCGAAGAAGAGCTGGCCCGTGTCCTCTCCGGGCCCGAGTTCGCCACCATCCGACCCGACGACCTCAGCGTCCTCGACTACAGCCTGCTCACGCTGCGCCGGGCGCGGCTCCTCAACGGGGCCGGGTTCGCGGCGAACTCCCTCTGGCTGGGGCGCGGTGACAGCGCCCGCTTCCCCGAGTTCCTGCGCACCATGGGCTGGATCGGCGCGTACGACCTGTCCCTGCTCAACGTCCTCGTCTCGCACCAGATCGCGGGCGACGCGCTGCTCAGCCACGCCGGTCCCGAGCAACTGGACGCCTGGGCGGCGGAGATCGACTCGATGGAGCGGATGTACTGCTTCGCCGGGTCCGAACTGCTCGCCGGGTCCGATCTGAAGCAGGTACGGACCGTCGCGACGTACGACCCCCGCGACCGCACCCTGGTGCTCAACACCCCGCGGCCCGCCGACAGCAAGGTGTGGACCGGCAACAGCCTGCACAGCGGTGACGTGGCGATGGTGCTGAGCCGGCTGGTGGTCGGCGGGCGGGACGAGGGGCACCACTGGCTGCGGGTTCCGCTGCGCGCGGACGGGGAAGTGCTGCCCGGCGTGCGGATCGGGCGGGCCGAGCCGAAGGGCGGCGTCACCGCCAACCAGACCGGTGTGCTGACCTTCACCCACTATCGGCTGCCGCTCTCCGCCCTGATGAATCGCTGGGCGTCGATCGACGAGGAGGGGAGCTACAGCTCTCCGCTGCCGCGTCATCGGCGGTTCGAGGAGTGTCTGGCCACCTTCACGCACGAGCGGCTCTTCCCCTCGGTGGGCGCGGCGTACGCGCAACTGCTCGCCTGCGCGATCACCACCCGGTTCGCGGCCGTCAAGCAGACCTTCGGCCGGCCGCTGCTCGGCCACGAGCACTACCGCATGCGGCTGACCGCGGCCGTGGGCCGGTCGCTGGGCGCCCGGCACGCCATGGCCGCGCTGTCCGACATCGCGGTGGCCCGCAGCGCGCAGGGGGCGCCGGCCCGCGACCAGGTGCTGCACGCCCTGATCTCCTGCGGGAAGTCCGGCTCCACCGGCGACGCCCGGCACACCCTCGCCGAGACCCGGGAGCTGTGCGGCGGGCTCGGCTACCACGACGCGAACCAGATCGCGCCCCTGCTGCACGACTACGAGATCGCCGTCACCTTCGGCGGCGACAACACCGTCCTCGGCTACCAGGCGACCCGGTTCGCCCTGCGCCACCGCGAGGACTTCGACAAGGTGCTTGACGAGGCGGTGGCCGGGGCCGCGCGCCTGGACGCCGCCCGCGTGCTGCGGGCCGTCTGCGACACCCTGCTCGACCGGGTGGAGCGCGACGGCGCGGGGGAGGCCAGCGCGCAGTGGAGCCGCGCCGTCCACCAGACGCTGGCGATCGGCCACTGGGCCCGCGAGGCCGCGAACCCGCTGTCCGAGCGGCTGCTCGGGCAGTACGCGGCGGCCTGCGTACTGGAGCACGCGCTGACCGGGCTGCGGGCCGGGATCCTCGACCAGGACGCGCTCCTCGGGTTCGAGGCGGCCCGCAACGAGGCGGCCGGCGCGTCCCTCGACGCCGGGGCGCTGCTCCGCGAACTGGCCGTGCCCGAGGAGCTGATCAGCGCCCCCATCGCCCACCCGGACTTCGCGGAACGGCACGCCGCCGCGGCCCACGCCGGGTCCGGGCAGCCCGCGCAATCGGCCTCCGCCGAAGCCGACGCCCACGCCGCCCCCGGCGCCGTCCAGGCGGGAGTACGTCCGTGACCGCGTCGAACGACCGCGTCGGTGCCGTCGTCACCGGCCTGGGCACCTGTCTGCCGGAGACGGTGGTCACCAACGACGAGTTGTCCCGGGACCTGGACACCGACCACGCCTGGATCCACAGCCGCACCGGCATCGAACGCCGTCGCCGGGTGTCCGCCGGGACCACCACCGGGGACCTCGCCGTGACCGCCGGGGCCGCCGCGCTGAAGTCCGCCGGACGGAACGACTGCGACCTCGTACTGCTCGCGACCACGACACCGGACCGGCGCTGCCCCGCCACCGCGCCCCGGGTGGCGTCCCGGCTCGGGCTGCGGGCCGCCGCGTTCGACCTGTCCGCCGTGTGCTCCGGGTTCGTGTACGGGCTGACCGTGGCCGACGCGATGATCACCGCGGGCACCTGTGAGCGGGCCCTGGTCATCGGCGCGGACGTCTATTCGTCGATCGTCGACCCCGGCGACCGGGGTACGGCCGTCGTGTTCGGCGACGGGGCCGGCGCCGTGCTCCTGGAACGCGGCCGGACCGGCGACCCGGGTGCGGTGCTCCACACCGAACTCGGCAGCGACGGCACCGGCGACGACCTGATCACCATCCCGCCGGACGGCGACCACCTCACCATGCGGGGCAGCGACGTCTACGCCCGTGCCGTGACCACCATGACGGAGTCCGCGCGCTCCGTCGCCGCGCACGCGGGCTGGGCCCTCGCCGACGTGGACGCGTTCGTCGGGCACCAGGCGAACCTCCGCATCCTCACCTCGGTGGCCAAGCGCCTGGGCCTGCCCCGGGAGCGGGTGGTGTCGAACATCGCGGACGTCGCCAACACGGCCGCCGCGTCCATCCCCCTCGCGCTGGCCGACGCGGCAGCCGAGGGGCGTGTCGGTTCCGGGGACCGGCTGCTCCTGACCGCCTTCGGCGGCGGCCTCACCTGGGGTTCCGCCGCCGTCGTCTGGTCGGGCGCGGAACCCGTGCAGGACCAGCGGAGCTGACCGCACCGAGCGCACTAGAGGAAGGGACAGCGTGGTGCCGAAGCCGCGGATCGCTGTGGTCGGCGGGGGCATCGGCGGACTCGCCGCCGCCCTCGCCCTGACCCGTAAGGGCCATGAGGTACGCGTCTTCGAGCAGGCGCCGGAACTCAGGGAGTCGGGCGTGGGCAGGCACCTGGGCCCCAACGGCAGCCGCGTCCTGGAACGCTGGGGCCTCGGCGAGCGGCTGCGCGCCCTCGGCGTACGGCCCATCGGCATGGAGGTGCGGGACTGGTCCCACGGCACCACCCTGGTGCGGCAGCCGATGGGGGAGGAGTGGCTGGCCGAGTTCGGGGCGCCGTACTACACGATCCACCGGGCCGACCTGCACACCATGCTCGCCGAGTCGCTCCGACCCGCACGCCCCCCTCCAGGAGGCCGTCGCCGCGACGGAGGTCAAGGACCTGCTCCTCGGCCTGGCCGGGCTCACCGGAACCTGAATCTCCGCTCATGCTCACTCGATACGCGGCCGATAACGACGGCCCATAGCGTCACGAGTGCACACAAAAAAGACTGTGGACGGAGGCTCTGACAATGGCTGCGAATGCCGCGCGGTCGGCGCCGCGTTACGACGTGACGCTGAACCAGTCGGACGCGGAACTCGTCGAGGAAATAGCCTGGAAGCTCGCCACTCAGGCGACCGGGCGGCCCGACGACGCCGAGTGGGTCGAGGCGGCCAGGAACGCCTGGCACGAATGGCCCGCGAACCTGCGCAAGAAACTCGCCGAATTCCGCCGGGACTCGGGACCGGACGGCGGAATGCTGCTGCGGGGGCTGCCGGTCGACTCGATGGGGCTGCCGCCGACCCCGGCGGTCAACGGCTCCGTGCAGCGCGAGCCCTCGCTGGGCGCCGCCGTGCTGCTGATGGTGGCCTGCGGACTGGGCGACCCCGGCGCGTTCCGGCCGGAGAAGAACGGGGCCCTCGTCCAGGACGTCGTCCCCGTCCCGGGGATGGAGGAGTTCCAGGGCAACGCCGGCTCGACCCTGCTGACGTTCCACAACGAGAACGCCTTCCACGAGCACCGCCCCGACTTCGTGATGCTGCTCTGCCTGCGGGCCGATCCCACGGGCCGGGCGGGCCTGCGGACCGCCTGCGTCCGGCAGGTGCTCCCGCTGCTCTCCGACCGCACCGTGGACGCCCTGTGGGCACCGGAGTTCATCACCGCGCCGCCGCCGTCCTTCAACCTGAGCGGAGCCGGCGAGGCAGCGGGACCCGTCCTCCTCGGCGACCCCTCGGATCCCGACCTCCGGGTGGACCTGGCGGCCACCGAACCGGTCACCGAACGCGCCGCAGAGGCCCTGCGGGAACTCCAGGCCCGCTTCGACGCCACCGCGGCCACCCACCGCCTCGCCCCGGGCGAGCTGGCGATCGTCGACAACCGGGTCACTGTCCACGGCCGCACCGAGTTCACCCCGCGCTACGACGGTACCGACCGCTGGCTCCAGCGCACCTTCGTGCTGACCGACCTGCGCCGCTGCCGCGCGATCCGCCCGGCCGACGGCTATGTGCTCGGAGACGCGCCACAGCCCGCCTGACCGGCGAAGCCCCCGCAGTGACACAGGAGTAGGAGTCCGATGACGAGCACGCAGACCAGGGAGCGACCGCCCGCTCCGGACGCCGGGGCGAAGAGCGCGCCGGAACCCGGGCCGCCGGCCCCGCCCGCCCGGAAGGTCGGACTGCGCTCCCTGTTCCCGTATCTCCAGGGCTACTGGCCGACGCTGGGGATCGTCGCGGTGCTCTCGCTGGTGGTGACCCTCCTCACCCTCAGCCAGCCGGTGCTCACCCGCGACGTGCTCACCGACATCGAGGCGGACCGGCCGGTGGGCCGGCTGGTCGCCCTGCTCATCGGCGTCCTCATCGTCGTGGCCGTGCTCGGCGGGGTCCGCGACTACCTGCTCCAGCGGGCCGCCGAGGGGCTGGTCCTGACCGCCCGCCGCCGGCTGGTGGCCCGCCTGCTGCGGCTGCCGATCACCGAGTACGACCGGCGCCGCACCGGCGACATGCTCTCCCGGGTCGGCGCCGACACCACGATGCTGCGCGCGGTGGTCACCTCGGGCCTGTTCGACACCGTGACCAACGTCGTCATGGTCGGCGGCTCCGCGCTCATGATGTGCCTGATCGACCCCACCCTGTTCGCGGCCACCGCCCTCGGCCTGGGCCTCGGCGTCCTCGCCGTCGTCGGGCTCTCCCGCAGGGTGCGCGGGGCCTCCCGCGACGCCCAGGACCGCATCGGCGAGATGACGTCCGCCGTCGAGCGCGCCATCTCCGCCGTCCGCACCATCCGCGCCAGTGGCGCCGAGGAACGCGAGGGGCACGCCGTCGACGGCTACGCCAAGGAGGCGTACCACGCCGGCATGCGCATCGCCCGCCTCCAGGCGATGATCAACCCGATCACGTCGACCACCATCCAGGTGGCGTTCCTCGTGGTCCTCGGCCTGGGCGGCGCCCGGGTGGCCAGCGGCGCCATCCAGGTCGGCGACATGGTCGCCTTCGTGCTGTTCCTGTTCATGCTCTGGTTCCCGCTCGGCCGCGCGCTGACCGCTTACTCCCGGCTCCAGTCGGGGCTCGGCGCACTCCAGCGCATCGAGGAGATGGTGGACCTGCCGCAGGAGACCGACAGCGCCGCCGCCGGGACGCTGACGGTGCGGGAGCGGACCCGGCCCGAATCGGAGACCGACGCCGGTGCCGGACGGCCGCCCGCGATCGAGTTCGACCGGGTCAGCTTCGGCTACGACAACGGCGAGACGGTCCTGCGCGACGTGTCCCTCACCGTCCCCCGCGGCACCCGCACCGCCCTGGTCGGCCCCTCCGGAGCGGGCAAGTCCACCCTGCTGTCGCTGGTGGAACGCTTCTACGACGTCACCTCCGGCGTGGTGCGGGTCGGCGGCACCGACGTACGCGACCTGCCGCGCCGGGAGCTGCGCCAACGCCTGGGCTACGTGGAGCAGTCGGCGCCGGTCCTCGCCGGCACCGTCCGCGACAACCTGTCCCTCGCCGCGCCCGACGCCACCGACGACGACATGCGGGAGGTGCTGCGCTCGGTCAACCTCATGGGCGTCATCGAGCGGGCGCCGCTCGGCCTGGACACCGAGGTCGGCGAGGGCGGCGTCCTGCTGTCCGGCGGCGAACGGCAGCGGCTCGCCCTGGCCCGCACCTTCCTGGCCGCGCCGCCGATCATGCTGCTCGACGAGGCGACCAGCAACCTCGATGCCCGCAACGAGGCCCTGATGCGGGAGGCCATCGGCACGGTCAGCGCCGACCGGTCGCTGCTCGTGGTCGCCCACCGGCTCTCCACCGTCGTGGACAGCGACCAGATAGTCGTCCTGGAACACGGCGAGGTCGTCGCCGCCGGCCGGCACGAGGAACTGACCGGCACCAGCCCCCTCTACCGGGAGCTGGCCAGCCACCAGCTGCTCATCCAGTAATCCCCCCACACGAAGGGGCCTCCCGGTGACCGACTTCACCGGGAGGCCCCTTCGCGTGTGCCGCGTGCCGGTCAGCCGGCGGTCGCCAGGCACTGCCGGACACGGTGCCGGGTCAGCTCCCAGGCGGCGTCGAGGCGCACCGCCCGGGCCCGCGAGGCGTCGTCGGTGAACCGCTGGTGGGCGCGGCGCTCGCGGTAGAGCAGCAGCGTCAGGTTCACCAGGAACGGCATCATCCCGTCCCGCTCGTCGGCGCGTTCGGCCACCGCCACCTCGATCCGGGCCCGCGCGCCGGGCACGTCCCCGAGCAGCATCCAGAGCTGGGCGAGGTCGAGGCAGGGCAGGTACAGGGCGCTGCTCGCCCAGTCGATCAGGACCTGCCGGCCCCGGCTGCGCACCACGTTGGCGAGCACCAGGTCGCCGTGGCCGAACTCGCGCGGCGTGCCGGACAGTTCGAGGAGTCTGAGGAGCGACGCCCAGTGTTCGTCGTCGAAGACGCCCTGGGCGTGCACGCCGTCCAGCATCCCCCGGTAGTCCACCGACCAGCCATCGGCCAGCGCGGGGTGCCAGTGGCGCAGCTGCTCCACGGCTGCGAGGACCCCGTCCAGGTCCTCGCGGGCGACGGGCGTGACCGGGAAGCGGTCGGGCGCCAGCACCTCCCCGGCGAGCCGCTCCATGACCAGCACGGCGCGCTCCTTGTCGGAGGCGAAACGGCGGGGCACCGGCACCGGCGGGGGCACCGCGTCGAACAGGTCGTACGTGTCGATCTCGCGCAGGCACTGGCGCCGCCAGTCGGGTGTGCGCACCTTGGCCAGCGCCTCTACGCCGTCCAGGGAGCCGCCCACCACCAGGGAGGTGCGGCTGCGGTAGACGACCTCGCCGGGGGCGAAGCCGGGGCACACCTCCAGGGCCAGCCCGAGCAGGTGGCGGTCGGCGGGCGCCAGGGCCTCGGACCCGGCCCCCGACCCGGTCTCGGTCTCGGTCTCGGTCTCGGTCTTCAAGGGGTTCTCCTTCACCGGCGCAGGAATTCGACGAGGCTCTTGTTCACCGCGTCCGGTGACTCCAGGTAGCCGTAGTGCCCGCAGTCGGGCACCAGCTCGTACTCGGCGCCGGGGATCGCGTCGGCGACCTCCCGGCCCAGGTGGGGCGGGGCGATCAGGTCGTCCTGGAAGGCGACGACGCGGGTGGCGGCCCGGATGCCCCGGTACGCCTCGCGCCGGTCGGGCATCACGCCCACCCCGAGCTGGGCCCGGTGCCCCGCCCCGGAGACCCGGGTCAGCTCCAGCACGTCGAGCCAGTCGCGGGCCTGCCGGTCGTTGTCGAGGGTGCGGGGCGACAGGTTCTGCATGGCCTGTACGACCGCCTCGTAGGCGGCGGGCAGCCGGACCCCCCGGTCGTACAGCTCCATCTCCGCGCGGCACAGCGCGTCGCGCAGCGCGTCCGGGCGGGCCCGGGTCGCCATCAGCACCAGCCGGTCCACGAGGTCGGGCCGGGACAGCGCCAGCTCCTGGGCGATGTGCGCCCCCATGGAGATGCCCGCCACCTGGCAGGGGCCCAGGCCCAGTTCCTCGATGAGGGCCGCGGTGTCGGCGACCAGGTCGTCGATGCCGAAGCCGCCGGGGCACTCCTCGCTGGGGGCGATGCCCCGGTTGTCGAAGCTGATCACCCGGAAGCCGGCGGCGACCAGGGCGGGCACCTGGTGCAGGTGCCAGGCCCGGCCGCTGCCGCCCGAGCCCATCACCAGCAGCACGGCCGGTGCGGCGCCGCCGGCTCCCGGCGGCGCGCTGTCGTAGTAGTTGATCCTGATGTCGTTGACGGTGATGACAGGCATGGCGTCAGGCGACCTCGGACGAGGGGCTCATGGCGGTGACTCCTTCGGTCGGAGGGGATGCGGGAACCGCGGGACCGGCGGCCCGGTCCAGGCGTTCGGCCAGGGCCCGGCCGATGACGGCGAGGGCGGTGTCGGACTGCACGAGCCCGAGGTGGTCGGCGTCGACTCCGACCCGTTCGATGCGGCCCGTCACGTGCGGGCGCCAGGACTCGGCGCCGCGGCGGGCCAGCTTGCCGGCGTCCGCGCGTTCGGCGGCCAGCACCAGCACGTCGCCGTCGTAGGTGCCGGGGGTGTGGCCGCGCATCAGGCCGGCGTTGTTCATGAACACCTCGAGGACGGCGGCCAGTTCGTCCTCGTCGAGGCGGCCCATCGGGTCGCCGGACGCGTTCAGGAACGCCCGGTAGCGGGCGGAGGGGAAGCGGCCGCCGGTGAGTTCCTCCTCGGTGACGGCGAACCCGGCGTCGCGCAGGTTGTGCGCGAACACCTCGGCCAGCGGGGTCTCCGCGCCCGAACCCGACTGGCGCGGATAGGCGTCCAGGAAGGCCAGCAGCTCCACCTCCTGCCCTCGGGCGCGCAGTTCGCCCGCCATGGCGAAGGCCACGTTGCCGCCGAGCGACCAGCCGAGCAGCCGGTACGGGCCCTCGGGCTGCGCCGCCTGGACCAGGTCGGCGTACTCGGTGGCCATCTCCTCCAGCGTGGCGGGCAGCGGGCCGTCGCCGTCGAGGCCGGCGGCCTGGATGCCGTAGACCGGGATGCCGGCGGGCAGATGGCGCACCAGGCCCGAGTAGCACCAGCTCATGCCGGAGCCGGGGTGGACACAGAACACGGGGCGGGCGGTGCCGGCGGCGCGCAGCGGGAGCAGGCGCTCCATCGGCTCCCGGCCGCCGCGCGCCGCGAGCCGCACCGCCAGGTCGGCGACGGTCGGCGCGGCGAACAGGTCGCGCACGCCCAGCTCCTCGCCCAGCTCGGCGCGGACCCGCTCCACGAGCCGGATGGCGAGCAGCGAGTGGCCGCCCAGGTCGAAGAAGCCGTCGTCGAGACCGACCAGGTCCAGGTCGAGGACCTCGGCGAAGAGCCGGCACAGGGTCTCCTCGCGCGGGGTGCGCGGCGAGCGGCCCTCGGCGGTGCGGTACTCGGGCGCCGGCAGGGCGCGGTGGTCGAGCTTGCCGTTCGAGGTGAGCGGCAGCGCGTCCAGGACGACGAGGGCGGC
The DNA here is from genome assembly GCF_042717365.1 of Streptomyces sp. NPDC058534. Taxonomy (NCBI): domain Bacteria; kingdom Bacillati; phylum Actinomycetota; class Actinomycetes; order Kitasatosporales; family Streptomycetaceae; genus Streptomyces; species Streptomyces sp. NPDC058534. The sequence goes on along the minus strand of NZ_JBHXNW010000025.1, from coordinate 81,080 downwards.
GGGCACCATGTACTCGGGCAGCGTGGCGCGCAGCCGCTGCCGCAGCGCGGCGGTGTCCACGGCGGCACCGGCGTCCGGCACGACGTAGCCGACGAGACGGCGGTCGCCGGGCGTGTCCTCGCGGACCAGCACGGCCGCCTGCGCCACCCCCGGCTGACGTGCCGTCACCGCCTCGATCTCGGCCGGTTCGACGCGCATCCCGCGCAGCTTGACCTGGGTGTCGGTGCGGCCCAGGTACTCCAGGTCGCCGTCCGCGGTGTGCCGGACCAGGTCGCCGGTGCGGTACATCACGCTGCCCGCCGGACCGAAGGGGCTCGCCACGAAGCGGCCCGCGGTCAGCGAGGGCCGGCCGAGGTAGCCGCGGGCGAGGCCGGGTCCGCGCACGTACAGCTCACCGGGCACGCCCGGCGGGACCGGCTGGAGGGCGTCGTCCAGGACGTATCCGGCGGTGTCGGCGATCGGGGCGCCGATCGGCGGGACGACCGCGCCCGACAGCGGGGCGCTCATGGTCGCGCAGACCGTGGTCTCCGTCGGCCCGTACGAGTTGCGCATCAGGCGCCCGGCGGACCAGCGTTCGACCAGTTCCGGCGGGCAGGTCTCGGCGGCGACGACCAGCGTCGTCCCGGCGGGCAGCGCCCTCTCGGGGATCAGCTGGAGCACCGCGGGCGTGATCGCCGCGTGGGTGACCCGGTGGCGCACCGCGAGCTCCGCGAGGGCGGGCCCGGGGACGGTGCCGGGTTCGGCGACGACCAGGGCCGAACCGGTCAGCAGTCCCATCGCCAGTTCCCAGAACCCGCCGTCGAAGGCGGGGGACAGGTGGTGCAGGACGCGGCTGCCGGGCACGACGCCCAGCTGCGAGGTGAAGATGTCCAGCAGGGCGGGCAGGCCGCTGTGCGTCACGGTGACGCCCTTGGGGCGGCCGGTGGTGCCGGAGGTGTAGATGACGTACGCGGGGTGGCGGGGCAGCAGCGGCGCGAGGCGGTCGGCGTCGCGCAGGTCGCCCGGGTCCTCGCCGACCGGGGTCTCCTGGGGCTCCTGGTCCAGCAGGAGCAGGGCCACGTCGGTGTCGGGGAGGCCGGCGGCGACCTCGGCGGTCGTCAGGAGCGTGACCGGCGCCGCGTCCTCCAGGGTTCCGGCGATACGTTCCGCCGGGTGGGCCGGGTCCAGCGGCAGATAGGCGGCGCCGGTCTTGGCCACCGCGAGGACGGCGACGGGCAGTTCGACGGAGCGGGGCAGGGCCAGTGCGACCAGCCGCTCGGGGCCGGCGCCCCGCGCCACCAGCAGCCGCGCCAGCCGGTTGGCGCGCGCGTTCAGCTGCCCGTAGGTCAGCGACTCGTCGCCCAGGACCACCGCCTCGGCGTCGGGGCGCTCCCGCACGTGCCGCTCGAACAGGTCGGGCAGGGTGGCCGGGGCGAGGCCCTTAGCGGTGGCGTTCCAGTCCTCGACGACCCGGTGCCGCTCGCGCGGGCCGAGGACGTCGATGCGGCTCAGCGGCCGGTCGGGGTGGGCGGCCGCGTCGGCGAGCACCCGCACGAAGCGGTCCACCAGCGCCTGTGCGGTGCCGTGGTCGAACAGGTCGGTCCGGAAGTCGAGGACGCCCGCGACCCCGTCGGGGGTGTTGTCCGCGGCCCGGCGTTCCGTCACCGAGAACCCGAGGTCGACCTTGGCCGCCGTCGCCGCCGAACCGCCCACCCCGCTCACGGTCAGCCCGCCCGGCAGCGCCGGGGCGCCCTCGTCGTCCGCCCGCTGCGGGGCGGCGCTGCGCAGCGCGAGCACCACCTGGAAGAGGGGGTGGTGGGCGAGGGAGCGGGTGGGGTTGAGGGCTTCGACGAGGCGTTCGAAGGGGAGGTCCTGGTGGGCGTAGGCGGTGAGGTCGGTGTCGCGTACGCGGGTGAGGAGGTCGCGGAAGGTGGGGTTGCCGCTGGTGTCGGTGCGCAGGACGAGGGTGTTGACGAAGAAGCCGATGAGGTGGTCGGTGGCGTCGTCGGTGCGTCCGGCGATGGGGGTGCCGATGGGGATGTCCTCGCCGGCGCCGTGCCGGGTGAGGAGGGTGGCGAGCGCCGCCTGGAGCACCATGTAGAGGGTCGTGTCCGTGGCCCGCGCGAGGTCGGTCAGGCGGGTGTGCAGCTCGGCGGGGACGCTGAACGTGACCCGGTCGCCGGTGTGGTCGGCGGTGGCGGGACGCGGCCGGTCGGTCGGCAGGTCGAGCTGTTCCGGCACTCCCGCCAACCGCGATTTCCAGTGGGCGAGTTGACGGCCCGCGACACTGTCGGCGTCCCCGTCGTCACCGAGTACGTCGCGCTGCCAGAGCGCGTAGTCGGCGTACTGGACGGGCAGCGGCTGCCAGGCGGGCGCGCGGCCGGCACAGCGGGCGGTGTAGGCGGCGGTGAGGTCCTGGGCGAGCGGGGTGCGGGACCAGGCGTCGCTGGCGATGTGGTGCACCAGCAGCAGCAGGACGTGCTCCCGCTCCGACAGCCGCAGCAGCCGCGCCCGTACGGGGATCTCCGCGCCCAGGTCGAAGGAGTGCCGGGCCGCCCGCGCGAGGTCGGCCTCGTACTCGGCCTCGGTGGACTCGGCCGTCTCGAAGACCAGCCGGACCTCCTCGGGGCGGTGCACCACCTGCCGGGCCCCGCGCTCGTCCTCGGCGAACGTCGTCCGCAGGCTCTCGTGCCGCCCGATCACGTCCAGCAGCGCCTCGCGCAGCGCATCCGGCCGCAGCGGGCCGGTGAGCCGCAGCGCGGTCGGGATGTTGTAGGTGGGGCTCGGCCCCTCCAGCAGATGCAGGAACCACAGGCGCTGCTGGGCGTAGGAGAGCGGCACGTGGTCGGGGCGGGGCCGTGCGGTGAGCGCGGCGCGCGCCCGGCCGGCGTGGTCGAGCATCCCGGCGAGCGCGGCCGGCGTCGGCGCCTCGAAGAACTGCCGGATGGACAGCTCGGCGCCCAGCGTGGTGCGGATCCGGCTGACCAGGCGGGTGGCGAGCAGGGAGTGCCCGCCGAGGTCGAAGAAGTCGTCGTCGACGCCGACGCTCGGCAGCGCCAGGACCTCCGCGTACAGGTCGCAGAGGATCTCCTCGCGCGGGGTGCGCGGCGCCCGGCCCGCGGTCCGGCCGGTGTACGTGGGCGCGGGCAGCGCCGCCCGGTCCAGCTTGCCGTTGGGGCTCAGCGGCAGGGAGTCCAGCGTGACGAACGCCGACGGCATCATGAAGTCGGGCAGTGAGCGGGCCAGTCCGGCGTGGACGGCGGCCTCGTCCCAGCGGTCGCCGTCCGGCACGACGTACGCGACGAGGCGCTGGTCGCCCGGCTGGTCCTCGCGCAGCACGACCGCGGCCTGGCGCACGCCAGGACCGGCCGTGACGGCGGCCTCGATCTCGCCCAGCTCGATGCGGTACCCGCGCAGCTTGACCTGCCGGTCCGCCCGGCCCGCGAAGACCAGCTCGCCCGCCTCGGTCCAGTAAGCCAGGTCACCCGTGCGGTACATGCGGCTGCCCGGCGCGCCGAACGGGTCGGCCGGGAACCGTTCGGCGGTCAGCCCGCCCCGGCCCAGGTAGCCGCGCGCCAGCTGCACGCCCGCCAGGTACACCTCGCCGTCCAGGCCCGGCGCGACCGGCCGCAGCGCCGCGTCGAGGACGTACACCCGCACCCCCTCGTGCGGGGTGCCGATCGGCACCGGGCCCGGCGGCACCGTGCGGTCCGGGTCGATCCAGTGCTCCAGGCAGTGTCCGGTGGCCTCGGTGGGTCCGTAGACGTTCACCACCGTCACGTCCGGCATGGTCTCGCGCCAGGGCGCCAGGACCTCGCCGCGCAGCTCCTCGCCGCCCAGCGTGATCGTGCCCGACGGTGAGACGTCCCGGGGCATGGTGGTGAGCAGCGCCAGGTGGGACGGGGTGCCCTTCATGAACGTGGCGCGGCGGAAGCCGGGTTCGGTCACCGCGGTCTCGGCGAGGGCGCGCAGGTCCGTCAGCCGGACGCAGCCGCCGCTGATCAGCGGGGCGTGCAGGGACCCGACGCTCTGGTCGAAGGAGGCCGACGCCTGCATCACGGACAGCCCCGAGATGTCCGGCGCCTGCGAGGACCGGCAGTGCCGGACGAACGCCGACAGCGCCCGGTGCTCGATGACGACGCCCTTGGGGCGGCCCGTCGTGCCGGAGGTGTAGATGACGTACGCCGGATGCCCCGGCAGCAGCGGGCCAGAGCGGTCCGCGTCGGTGAGGCCGCTCCCGGAGTGCCTGCCCAGCGACCTGCCGGTGCCGGGGTCGTCCATCACGAACGTCAGCGGTCCGCAGCACTCCTCGCGGATCCGGGCGTCCACGTCGGAGGTGGTGAGGACGAGCGCCGGGTCGGAGTCCTCGATCATGTAGCGGACGCGGTCCGGCGGGTACTCCGGGTCGATCGGCACGTAGACGCCGCCCGCCTTGAGCACCGCCAGCATGCCGACGACCAGCTCCGTGCGGCGCGGTACCGCGACGGCCACGGGCCGTTCCGGGCCGACGCCCAGCTCGACCAGGCGCCGGGCCAGCCGGTTGGCCGCGGCGTCCAGTCCGGCGTAGGTCAGCCGCCCGTCGGGGGCGATCAGCGCCGTCTTGCCGGGGGTGCGCGCCGCCTGCTCCTCGAACAGGTCGGTGAACCGCTCGGCGGGCCGTACGTCGTCCGAGCCGCTCCACTTCTCCAGGACGGTGCCGCGCACCTCCGGGTCGAGCAGCGCGACCGCGCCGACCCGGGTCTCCGGGCTGTCCAGGATGGTGCGCAGCGCCCGGCGGAACGCGGCGACCACGGCCTGGATCCGCTCCGCGTCGAAGACCTGGGGGAGATAGCCCAGCGAGAACCGCAGGGTCTCCCGGGGCAGGGCCAGCAGGCCCAGCGGGTAGTGCATCTGGTCCTTCGAGTGGACCTTGAGCACCGTGGGGAGGTCGGCGTCCGGCGCGGCGCCCGGTGGCCGGCCGCGGCTGGAGTTCAGCGGGTAGTTCTCGAACACCATGGCGGTGTCGAAGAGTTCGCCCGAGCCCGCCCAGCGCTGGATCTCCGCGAGCCCCACCCACTGGTGGTCGATGAGCCGGGCCTGCTCGCTCTGCGTCCGGCGCAGGAACTCCGCCAGCGTCTCGGCGGGCCGCAGCCGCACCCGCAGCGGCAGGGTGTTCATGAAGAGACCGACCATCGTGTCGACGCCGGGCAGCTCCGGCGGACGGCCGCTGACCGTCACACCGAACACCACGTCGTCCCGGCCCGTCAGATGGGACAGCACCAGACCCCAGGCGCCCTGGATCACCGTGTTCACCGTCAGCCCGTGCGACCGGGCGAACCGGGTCAGGGCGGCGCTCGCCGCCTCGTCCTCGGAGAAGTCGATCCGCTCGGGCGCCGCGGTGAGGGCGCCCCGGTCCGGCGCCACGATGCTCGGGGTGTCGAACCCGGCGAACGCGCCCGTCCACGCCTCCTGGGCCGCGTCCCGGTCCCGGCCGCCGAGCCAGCCCAGGTAGTCGCGGTAGGGGCGCACCCGGGGCAGGGCCGTGGCGTCGCCGTGCACCGTGTACAGCGTCATCAGCTCGCGCAGCAGGACCGGCATCGACCAGCCGTCCAGCAGGATGTGGTGGAGCGTCATCAGCAGGCGGTGCCGGGACGGGCCGAGCCGGACCAGGGTGAAGCGGATCAGCGGCGGCCGGGACAGGTCGAAGCGCGTCCAGCGGTCCCGCTCGGCGATCCGCTCCGCCGCGGCCTCCCGCTCCTCCTCCGGTACGGCCGTCAGGTCCTCCTCGCCCCAGGGCAGGGCGATCCGGCGGGGGATGAGCTGCACCGGGCGCTTGAGGCCCTCGTGCCGGAAGGCGGCTCGCAGGTTGGCGTGCCGTTCCAGCAGCGCCTGCCCGGCCCGGCGCAGCCGCTCCGGGTCCGTGTTCCCCTCCAGCTCGATGAAGACCTGGACGTTGTAGGCGTCCAGTTCCTCGTCGTCGAAGAGGTTGTGGAACAGCATCCCCTCCTGGAGCGGGGACAGCGGCAGGATGTCTTCCAAGCCGGACTTGGCCATCAGAGGGAGCCCCATTCGCTCTCGAGTCGGGTGATGTCGTCCTCGCTGAGCGAGGTGAGGGAGACGTCCGAGGGGGTCAGACCGCTCGCCTCGGGCCGGCCGGCGTGCTCGACCAGCGCCTTCAGGGCCCGGAACCAGCCCTCGCCCAGGCGCCGCACCTCGGCCTCGGAGAGCACGGCGTCCGCGTACGTCCAGACGCTGTGCAGCCGGGGTCCCTCTTCGGTGTCGTGGGCGCCCGCGACCAGTTCGACGGGGTGCGCCAGCGGCGTGTCCGGATGCTGGCCCGCGACGCCCCGCCCGAGCACGCTCCACGCCTCGGGTCCGGTGGCGCCGTCGGCGGCCCGCCCGCCGGTGTACCGGCCCAGGTAGTTGAAGCCGTACGCCGGCACCGGGAGCGCGGCGAACCGGTCCCGGGTGCGCGGGTTGAGGTGCCGGAGCAGGCCGTAGCCGACGCCGTCGCGCGGGACGGCGCGCAGCTGCTCCTTGACCCGCTTCAGGGCGCGGCCCGCGGCGGCCCCGCCGTCCCACACCTCCGGCCAGTCCCACGCGTCGACCTCCGGGCGCAGCGGCACCGGGTGCATCGACGTGAACCAGCCGGTGGTGCGGGTGAGGTCGGCGCCCGGCACCAGGTGCTCGTGGCGGCCGTGGCTCTCCAGGTCCACCGTGACCGGCGTGCCCGCGCCGCCGCCCCGGGCGCGCCGCCAGTCGGCGACGGCCAGGCCGAACGCGGTCAGCAGCAGATCGTTGATCTCGGCCCGGAACACGCCGGGGACCCAGGTGAGGAGAGCGTCGGTGGTGTCCGCGTCCAGGTCGAGGACGACCTGACCGGAGCGGGCGTGGGTGTCGCGGGCCGGGTCCAGTGCCGGGTCCGTCGGCTCGGCGGCCGGGCGGACCGCGTCCAGCCAGTGGTCCGTCTCCGCCTCCGTGGCGGCCGTGCCCGCGAGGTCGCGCAGCGCGCCGGCCCATTGGCGCCAGTGGGTGCCGGCCGGGCTGAGCGGGCGGCCCTCGTAGGCGGCGGCCAGGTCCGGCACGAGCAGCCGCCAGCTGACGGCGTCCACGGCCAGGTGGTGGGCGACCAGGACCAGCAGCCCCGGCCGGCCGGGACCGCGGTCGACGCGGCAGGCGCGCAGCATCCGGCCGTCGGCCGGGTCCAGCCGGTCGCGTTCGGCGGCGGCCGCCTCGGCCACCAGGGCGCGCAGCGCGTCGTCGTCGGCGTCCGGCGCCCGCAGGTGCGTGAGGAGCTCCGCGGCGTCCACCGTGCCCGGCTCGGGCACGGACATGGACCAGTCACCGGCGTCCACCGTGCCGGGCTCGCGGACGGCCATGGACCAGTCACCGGCGACCCGCAGCCGCAGCGAGTCGTGCCGGTCGACGACCGCCCCGAGGGCGGCCACCAGCCGCTCCTCGTCGAGGTCCGCGGGCACGGACACCACCACCGACTGGTTGAACGGGGCGACCGGGCCGCCCAGTCCCGCGAACCAGCCCATGATCGGCGTGGCCGGCACCGGCCCGCTCGCCGGCACCTCCTCGACCGCCCCGGCGTCCGTCTCCGGCTCCTCCGCGCCCTCCAGTGCCTCGGCGATGTGGGCGACGCTCTGGTGCTCGAAGACGTCCCGCACCGAGAGCGTGAGGCCCTTCGCGCGGGCCCGGCTGACCAGCTGGATGGAGAGGATGCTGTCGCCGCCGAGGTCGAAGAAGCCGTCGTCGACACCGACGGAGTCGAGCCCCAGCGCCTCGGCGAACAGCGTGCACAGCAGTTCCTCGCGCGCCGTCGTCGGCGCCCGGCCGGTCCCGGCGGCCGCGTAGTCCGGCGCGGGCAGCCGCCCCCGGTCCAGTTTGCCGTTGGCCGTCAGCGGCAGCTCGGCCAGCCGGACGAACGCCGACGGCACCATGTAGTCGGGCAGCGACTCGCGCAGCCCCTCCCGCAGCTCCTCGTCCGACGGCACCGGACCGGCCCCGGCCACCAGGTAGGCGACCAGCCGCCGGTCGCCCGGCCGGTCCTCCCGTACGACGGCCACCGCCTCCGGCACCCCGGGGTGCCGGGAGAGGGCCGACTCGACCTCGCCCAGCTCCACCCGGAAGCCGCGGATCTTCACCTGGTCGTCGACGCGGCTGATGAACTCCAGGTCGCCGTGCCGGTTCCAGCGCACGATGTCGCCGGTGCGGTACATCCGCTCGCCCGGCCCCTCGAAGGGGTTGGCGACGAACCGGGACGCGCTCTGCCCCGGCCGGTTGAGATAGCCGCGCGCCAGCTGCACCCCGGACACGTACAGCTCACCCGGCACCCCGGCCGGCACGGGTTGGAGGTACGGGTCGAGGACCAGCATCCGGGTGTTGGGGAACGGGCGGCCGATGGTCAGCACGCCGTCCGCGAGGTCGTCCGGCGTCTCGACCCGCCACGTGGTGCAGCCGACGATCGTCTCGGTGGGGCCGTACTCGTTGAGGACCCGTGCCCCCGGGTGCGCCGCGAGCAGCGTCCGCACCGCGCGGCCGGTCAGCGACTCGCCGCCGAGGACCAGCTCCCCGTCCGGCACGCACACCCCGGGCAGCCCGGTGATCAGCGGCAGATGGCTGGGCGTCGCCTTGAGGAACGTCATCTGCGGCAGGTCCGCGGGCACGTCACCGTCCAGCGCCCGCTCGTGCAGTTCCTCCAGGTCCGCGAGGTGCACACAGCCGCCGCCCAGCAGCGGCGCGAACAGGCCGGTGACCGTCAGGTCGAAGGAGAGCGGCGAGTGCAGCAGCGCGTTGCCCGCCACGCCCGGGTACAGCTCCGCCGACACCGCGAGGTAGTTCAGCACCGGCTGGTGCTCGACGAGCACCCCCTTCGGCCGGCCCGTCGAGCCCGACGTGTAGATGATGTACGCCGCGTTCCACGGCGACAGCGGCTGCGTCCGGTCCTCGTCGGTCAGGTCGTGCGCGGGCTGCGCGGCGAGCCGCGCCGTCACGTCCGGGTCGTCGAGGTCCAGCCGGGGCAGCTCCTCCGGGAACACCCCGTCCGGGACCGCCGACGTGGTCAGCGCGCACACCGGCGCCGCGTCCTCGGTCATCGTCGCGATCCGCTCGCGCGGGCTGCCCGGGTCGACCGGCAGGTACGCCGCGCCCGTCTTCAGCACCGCGAGCACCGCCACGCCCATCTCCACCGACGGCGGCAACGAGATCGTCACCACCTGCTCCGGGCCCGCCCCGGACTCCGCGAGGAGGTGGGCGAGCCGGTTGGCGCGGGAGTTCAGCTCGGTGTACGTCAGCGTCGTCCCGTCCGCCGAGAACGCCGGGCGCCTCGGGGTCCTCGCCACCTGCTCCTCGAACAGCTCCGGCAGGGTCCCCTCGCGCTGCGGACGCGCCGTGTCGTTCCACTCCTGGAGCAACTGCCGCCGCTCGGCCGGGTCCAGCAGGCCGATCCCGCCGATCGGCAGGTCCGGGTCGGCCGTGACCGAGCCCAGCACGCCGAGCAGCCGCGAGATCACCGACTCCGCGGTCTCCCGGTCGAACAGCTCCGTGCGGTACTCCAGCGAACCCCGCATGCCCGCGGGGCCGCCCGCCGCGTCGTGCCGCTCGCCGAAGGTCAGCGACAGGTCGAACTTCGCCACCCCGGTGCCGGCCGTCATCCGGGTCGCGTTCAGGAGCGCGCCGCCGTCGCCGGAGGCGGACTGGGGGGCGCTCCGGTCCGCCGTGTTGTTGAACGTGATCATCACCTGGTACAGCGGGTGATGGGCCAGACTGCGCGCCGGGTTGACCGCCTCCACCAGCCGCTCGAACGGCACCTCCTGGTGCGCGTACGCCGCCAGGTCGCCCTCGCGGACGCGGCCGAGCAGTTCGCGGAAGGTGGGGTTGCCGCCGGTGTCGGTGCGCAGCACCAGCGTGTTCACGAAGAACCCGACGAGAACCTCGGTGGCGGCGTCGTTGCGTCCGGCGACCGCCGTGCCGATCGGGATGTCCTCGCCCGCCCCGAGCCGCGTCAGCAACGCCGCGAACGCCGCCTGGGTCACCATGAACAGGCTGGAGTGCGTGGCGCGCGCCAGCTCCGTCAGCCGGGCGTGCAGCGCCGCAGGCACCGTGAACGCGATGCGGTCGCCGGTGTACCCGGCGGTCGCGGGCCGGGGCCGGTCGGTGGGCAGCTCCAACCGCTCGGGCAGCCCGGCCAGCGCGTCCTTCCAGTACGCCAGCTGCCGCCCGGCCACGCTCTCCGGGTCGGACTCGTCGCCCAGGACGTCGCGCTGCCACAGCGCGTAGTCCGCGTACTGCACCGGCAGCGGCTCCCAGCCCGGCGCGTCACCCGCGCGGCGCGCCGCGTACGCGGCCGTCAGGTCACGGGCCAGCGGCGCCATCGACCAGCCGTCGCTCGCGATGTGGTGGATGAGCAGCAGCAGGACGTGGTCCGTCTCCGAGACCCGGAACAGCCGGGCCAGGAACGGGATGTCGGCGGTCAGGTCGAAGACGTGCCGGGCCGCTTCCGCCACCCGCTCCTCGACCTCCTCGGCGGTGACGTCGACGACGTCGAGGCGGTGGGCGGCCGGGTCGGCGGGCAGCACGATCTGCCGCGACCCGTCGTCGTCCGCCGCGAACACGGTCCGCAGACTCTCGTGCCGCTCCAGCACGTCACCGATCGCCCGCTCCAGCGCCGCCCGGTCCACCGGACCGGACAGCCGCAGCGCCGTGGGCACGTTGTACGTCGCCGAGGGCCCCTCGAACTGGTGCAGGAACCAGAGCCGTTGCTGCGCCGGCGACAGCGGCACCCGCTCCGGACGCTCCCGGGCCACCAGCGGCGTCCGCGCGCCCGCCGCCCCGTCCAGCACCCCGGAGAGCCCGGCGATGGTCGGCGTCTCGAAGAACTGCCGCACCGACAGCTCGACGCCCAGCGCCGTCCTGATCCGGCTCACCAGCCGGCTGGCGAGCAGCGAGTGCCCGCCCAGATCGAAGAAGCCGTCGTCGATGCCGACCCGGGCCACGCCCAGCACATCGGCGAACAGCGCGCACAGGATCTCCTCGCGCGGACCGCGCGGCTCCCGGCCCGCGGGCTCGCCGTCGTACTCCGGCGCGGGCAGCGCCTTGCGGTCCAGCTTCCTGTTCGGCGTCAACGGCAGCGCGTCGAGCACCACGAACGCCGTCGGCACCATGAACTCCGGCAGCCGTCCCCGCAGCCGCTCCCGCAGCTCCCGCGCGTCCGGCGCCGATCCCGCCGGGACGACGTACCCGACCAGCCGCCGGTCGCCCGGGCGGTCCTCGCGCACCGTCACCGCGGCCTCGGCGACCGACGGGTGCCGGGCCAGCTCCGCCTCGATCTCCCCGAGTTCGATACGGAACCCGCGCAGCTTGACCTGCTGGTCCACCCGGCTCAGATACCGCAGCGCGCCGTCCCTGCGCCGGCTCACGAGGTCACCCGTCCGGTACATCCGCGCCCCGGCCGGTCCGTACGGGTTGGCGGTGAACCGCTCCGACGTCAGCGAGGGACGCCGGTGGTAGCCCTGCGCCAACTGCTCCCCGGCCAGGTACAACTCGCCCGGCACACCCACCGGGACCGGCCGCAGCGCCGCGTCCAGCACATACGCGGACGTGTTGGCGAGCGGGCTGCCGATGACCGGCCCGGACTCGGCGACATCGGCGGCCGTGGCCCAGATCGTCACCTCCGTCGGACCGTAGAGGTTCGTCACGGAACGGGCCCGCTCCGTCAGCGTCCGCGCCAGCTCCGACGGCAGCGCCTCACCGCCCACCAGGACGCGCACCCCGGCCAGCTCGTCCGCCGCCACGGCCGCGACACCCTGCCACAGGCTCGGCGTCGCCTGGACCATGGTGATCCCGGACGCGGTGACGGTACGCAGCAGCGCGTGCGGGTCCTTCGCGGTCTCCTCGTCGGCGAGCACCAGCACCGCCCCGTGCAGCAGCGGCAGGAAGATCTCCAGGCCGGCGATGTCGAAGCCCACCGTGGTGACGGCGAGCAGCCGGTCACCGGCCCCGGGAGCGAACCGCCGTCCCATGTCGGCCAGGAAGTTCCCGAGCGCCGCGCGCGGCACCACCACGCCCTTGGGGCGTCCCGTGGAACCCGAGGTGTAGATCGTGTACACCGGGTGCGAGCCGAGGACCGGACCCCGCAGCTCGCCGGCGCCGAGGTCGCCGTCCGTGTACCCCGCCAGCTCCGCGTCCGCGACCGGCTCGGTCAGCGTGAGGGCGGGCCCGGCGTCGTCCAGCATGTACTCGACACGGTCGGCGGGGTAGTGCGGGTCGATCGGCAGATACGCGGCCCCGGACTTCAGCACCGCCAGCAGCGTCACGACCAGCTCGGCCGACCGCGGCAGCGCCACGGCGACGGACCGGCCCGGAGCCGCGCCCCGCGCGACGAGGTGCCGGGCCAGCCGGTTGGCCCGCGCGTTGAGCTGCCCGTACGACAGCCGTGTCTCGCCGAACTCCACGGCCGTCGCGTCCGGCGACCGCCGCGCCTGCCGCTCGAACAGCCCGACCACCGACTCGGCGGGCGGCTCGGCGGCGGTGTCGTTCCACCCCTCCAGCACCAGCCGCCGCTCGGCCGCGTCCATGATCTCCAACTGCCTGACGGGCCGCGCCGGGTGGGCGACCGCTGCCGCGAGCAGCCGCACCAGACGGTCGGCCAGGTCCCGCACGGTGTCCCGGTCGAAGAGCGCCGTGCTGTACGTGACACCGCCGCTCATGCCCTCGCAGGCGTTGTCGGCGCCGAAGTGCTCGGCCAGCGCGAACGACAGGTCGAAGCGCGCCGAGACCGACTCCGACGCCACCACCTCGGCCGCGAGATCGGCGAACCGCTCCGCCTTCGCGCCCTGCGTGTTGTGCAGGGTGAGCATCGTCTGGAAGAGGGGGTGGTGGGCGAGGGAGCGGGTGGGGTTGAGGGCTTCGACGAGGCGTTCGAAGGGGAGGTCCTGGTGGGCGTAGGCGGTGAGGTCGGTGTCGCGTACGCGGGTGAGGAGGTCGCGGAAGGTGGGGTTGCCGCTGGTGTCGGTGCGTAGGACGAGGGTGTTGACGAAGAAGCCGATGAGGTGGTCGGTGGCGTCGTCGGTGCGTCCGGCGATGGGGGTGCCGATGGGGATGTCCTCGCCGGCGCCGTGCCGGGTGAGGAGGGTGGCCAGCGCCGCCTGGATCACCATGAACGCGGTGGTGTTGGTCGACCGGGCCAGGTCGGTCAGGCGGGTGTGCAGCTCGGCGGGGACGGTGAAGGTGACCCGGTCGCCGGTGTGGTCGGCGGTGGCGGGGCGCGGCCGGTCGGTGGGCAGGTCGAGCTGTTCGGGCAGCCCGGCCAGTTGCTGCTTCCAGTAAGAGAGTTGCCGTCCCGCGAGGCTGTCGGTGTTGGTCTCGGCGCCGAGGATTTCCTGCTGCCAGAGCGCGTAGTCGGCGTACTGGACGGGCAGCGGTTCCCAGGCCGGCGCGTCGCCCGCGCGGCGGGCGGTGTAGGCGGCGGTGAGGTCCTGGGCGAGCGGGGTGCGGGACCAGGCGTCGCTGGCGATGTGGTGCACCAGCAGCAACAGGACGTGCTCCTCCTCATCCACCCGGAACAGCCGCACCCGCACGGGCAGGTCGGTCGTCAGGTCGAAGGGGTACGACGCGGCCTCCGCCACCCGGACGGCGACCTCCTCCGCGGCCACGTCGACCACCGCGAACGGCGTCGCGGCGACCTCCGCGGGCAGCACGACCTGATGGGCGCCCTGCTCGTCCTCGGTGAAGACCGTCCGCAGGCTCTCGTGCCGGGCGATCAGGTCCCCGACCGCCGCGCGCAGGGCGTTGCGGTCGAGGGTGCCGGTGAGGCGGAGGGTGGTGGGGATGTTGTAGGTCGGGGTGGGCCCTTCGAGCTGGTGCAGGAACCAGAGGCGCTGCTGGGCGTACGACAGCGGGATGCGCTCGGGCCGCGGCTTCGCCGTGAGCGCGGTGCGGACGGTGCCCGACGTGTCGAGGGCACCGGCGAGACCCGCCACGGTCGGCGTCTCGAACAACTGCCGGATCGGCAGCTCGACGCCGAGGGTGGTGCGGGCCCGGCTGACGAGTCGGGTGGCGAGGAGCGAGTGTCCGCCGAGACCGAAGAAGTCGTCGTCGATCGTCACGTCGCCCACCGCGAGGATCTCCGCGTACAGGCCGCAGAGGATTTCTTCGCGGGGGGTGCGGGGGGCTCGTCCGGTGGTCGTGGTGGCGTAGGTGGGTGCGGGGAGGGCTTTGCGGTCGAGTTTGCCGTTGGGGGTGAGGGGGAGGGCGTCGAGGGTGACGTAGGCGGAGGGGCGCATGTAGTCGGGGAGGGCGCGGGTCAGTGCGTCTCGGGTGGCGTTCTCGTCGTGTCCGGTGGTGACCAGGTAGGCGACGAGGCGTTGGTCGCCGGGGGTGTCTTCGCGGAGTTGGACGGTGGCCTGGGTGATGCCGGGCTGGGTGGTGAGGGTGGCTTCGATTTCGCCGAGTTCGATGCGGTGGCCGCGGAGTTTGACTTGGTGGTCGGCGCGGCCGTCGTAGGTGAGGTGGCCGTGGTGGTTCCAGTGGGCGAGGTCGCCGGTGCGGTACATGCGGGTGCCGGGGGTGGTGCTGTGGGGGTTGGCGGTGAAGCGCTCCGAGGTCAGGGCGTGGCGGCCGAGGTAGCCGCGGGCCAATTGCTCACCGGCGAGGTACAGCTCTCCGGTGACGCCGGGGGCTACGGGACGCAGGGCCGAGTCGAGGACGTAGACCTGGGTGTTGGCGAACGGCCGTCCGATGGGGACGGGGCCTTCCTCTGTGCCGTCGAGGTGGTGGTCGGTGATGTTGACGGTGGATTCGGTGGGGCCGTAGGCGTTGATGACCTGGACGTCGGGGTGCTCGGCCCGCCAGGCGGCCAGGTGGTCGGTGTGGAGGGCTTCGCCGCCGAGGATGAGGGTGTGGGAGGGGGATGCCGTCTCCGGGAGCGTGGTGAGGAGGGGGAGGTGGCTGGGGGTGGCCTTGATGAGGGCGGGCTGGTTGATCGTGTTTTCGAGGCTCGTGAGGTGGACGGTGCCGCCGGCCGTGAGGGGCGTCCACAGGGCCGTGATGGTGAGGTCGAAGGCAAGGGGGGAGTGCAGGACGGTGACGCCGTTCATCGCGCTGTAGGTCCGGCGGGCTCGATGGAGGTAGGTCGCAAGGGCGTGGTGTTCGATGACGACGCCCTTGGGGCGGCCGGTGGAGCCGGAGGTGTAGATCGTGTAGGCCGCGTGCCGCGGTGACCACGGGCCACGGCGCTCCGCATCCGTGATCGTCGCGGTGGAGTGCCCGGCGTACTGCGCTGCGGGTATCGGCTCGGTGAGGGCGAGGGCCGGTAGTGCGTCGTCGAGCATGTAGCTGATGCGCTCGGCGGGGTAGTCCGGGTCGATCGGCAGATAGGCCGCGCCGGTCTTCAGTACGGCCAGCATGCTGGTGATCGCGTCCAGCGACTTCGGCAGCGCGATCGCCACGAAGTCCTCTGCGCCCAAGCCCTGTTCCAGCAGGTGCCGGGCGAGCTGGTTGGCGCGCCCGTCCAGCTCGGCGTAGGTCAGCGAGGTCTCCTCGCCCACCACCGCGACCGCGTCCGGCGTCATCCCGGCCTGCTCGGTGATCAGTTCGTGCAGCGGCGTTCCGGGAAGCTCCGTCCGGGCCCCGTTCCACGCCACCAGGACCCGCTCCCGGTCGGCCGGGTCGAGGGTGTCCAGGCGGGCGACGGGCAGGTCCGCGTCGGAGATCAGGGTCTCCAGGACGCGCAGCATCCGCCGGCCGAAGCCGCGGGCGTACTCCTCGTCGTAGAGGTCGGGGCGGTAGTCCACGCGGAAGGACAGCTCCGCGCCGCGCATCGTGGCGACGACGTTGACGGCGAAGTGGGTGCCGCCCTTGATGTCCGCCGAGGCCACCCGGAGCCGGTCGGGGTCGGAGGCGGCGGTGAGGTCACCGTCCTCGACCGGGTAGTTCTGGAAGACCATGGCGGTGTCGAAGAGTTCGCCGTGTCCGGCCCACCGCTGGATGTCGGCGAGTCCGGCCCACTGGTGGTCCAGGAGGCGGGCCTGTTCGGCCTGGAGGCGGCGGAAGAGGTCGCCCAAGGGTTCGGCGTGGTCGAGGCGGGCGCGGACGGGCAGGGTGTTGATGAAGAGGCCGATCATCGACTCGACGCCGGGCAGCTCGGGCGGGCGGCCGGAGACGGTGGCGCCGAAGACGACGTCGTCGCGGCCGGTGGCCTGGGCAAGCGCGAGCGCCCAGGCGCCCTGGACCACGGTGTTCATGGTCACGCCCTGGCGCCGTGCCCACGCGGAGAGCGCACCGCTGACCTCGGAGTCCACGGTGAACGACACGTGCTCGGGCGCGGTCGACGCCGCCGGGCCGGCCGGGGCGAGGAGGGTGGCCTCGTCGAGTCCGGCCAGGGACTCCCGCCAGGCGGTCCGGGCCGCGTCCCGGTCGCGGGCGTCCAGCCAGGCCAGGTAGTCGCGGTACGGGCGGACCCGGGGGAGCGCGGACGGGTCACCGGCGGAGGCGTACAGCGCCATCAGCTCGCGCAGCAGAACCGGCATGGACCAGCCGTCGAGCACGATGTGGTGGTTGGTCATCACCAGCCGGACGCGGTCGGCGGAGAGCCGGATCGCCGTGAAGCGCAGCAGTGGCGGGCGGCCCAGGTCGAAACGGCGGGCGCGGTCGGCGGCGGCGAGCCGGTCGGCCTCGGGGCCGCGCTCGTCCTCCGGCAGCACGCTCAGGTCGGCGTCCTGCCACGGAAGGTCCACGTCGTGCAGGACGAGTTGGGCCCACGCCCCGTTCTTGCGCTGCCGGAACCCGGCCCGCAGGTTGGCGTGCCGGCGCAGCAGGGCCTCGGCCGCCGCGCGCATCCGGGCGCCGTCGAACGGGCCCTCCAGGTCGAAGGCGACCTGGCCGACGTAGAGGTCGGGTCCCTCCGTGTGCAGCAGCCCGAGGAACACGAAGCCCTCTTGCAGCGGGGAGAGCGGAAGAATGTCCTCGATCTTGCTACGCGAACGAGACGGTTGCTGGCTCACTGCTCAATCTCCCACTCGGACTCAAGGTCGGACTCGAACTCCTCGATCTCGGACTGACTGAGCGAGTCGAGGGTCACGTCGGACGGCGTCAGGCCGCCCGCGCCGGAACGGCCGGCGTGCTCCACCAGGGCCTCCAGGGCCCGGAACCAGTGCTCGGCCAGGAGCCGGGCGTCGTGATCGGGGACCAGGCGGCGTGCGTAGGTCCATTCCGCGCGCAGTCGGGGGCCGTCCGCTCCCTCGTGCACGACGGCGCTGATCTCCACCGCGTGTGCCATCGGCGCCGCCGGTCGCGAGGCTGCCACTCCGCCGCCGGTCACGGCCCACGGCTCCGGGGCGCCGGTGGCCGGGGTGACCCGTCGGCCCAGGTAGTTGAAGCCGAAGTCGGGCTCGGGGAGGCTCGCCAGCCGGGGCCCCGTGGTGGGGTTGAGGTGACGCAGCAGGCCGTAGCCGATGCCGTCGCCGGGCACGGCCCGTACCTGCTCCTTGACCTGCTTGAGGCCGTCCCGGAGCGCGTCGCCGTCCTGGTGCAGCCGCGCCCAGTCGGCGACGTCCGGGGCCAGCCGCACCGGGTGCAGGGCGGTGAACCAGCCCGCCGTGCGGCTGAGTTCGGCGCCCGGCACGGCGTCCTCGTGCCGCCCGTGGCTCTCCAGGTCGGCCACGACGGGCGCGTCCGGGTCCTCGCCGCGCCCGCGCCGCCACTCGGCGACGGCGAACGCGAAGGCGGTCAGCAGGACGTCGTTCACACTGGCGTTGACACTCCCCGGCACCTGCGTGAGCAGGGCCTCGGTCGTGTGCGAGGGCAGATCGAGGCCGACGCGTCCGGCCTCGCCCTGGACGTCGCGCGCACGGTCCAGCCGCAGCGCGCCCGCCCCGGTGAGCGTGTGCTCCCAGTGGGCGGTCTCCGCCTCGACCCGGGGGTCGGTGGCGAGCCGTTCCAGCGAGGTGGCCCACTGGCGCCACGAGGTGCCCACGGGGGCCGGTTCGTCGCCCCGGTACGCCGTCGCGAGGTCCGGCACGACGATGCTCCACGTCACCGAGTCGACCACCAGGTGGTGGGCGACCAGGATCAGTACGCCGTCCCGTCCGGCCCCGCGGTCCACCAGCACCGCCTGGAGCATGCGGCCCTCGGCGGGCGCGAGGCGGTCCCGTGCGGCGCACGCCGCCTCCGTGACCAGGCCGTCGAAGTCCTCGGCGCCGGGCGCCCCGGTGACGACGCGGAGCACGTCCGCCGCCGGCACACTGCCCGGACCGCGCACCTCGGCGCTTCCGTCGGGGCGGACGAGCAGCCGCAGCGCGTCATGGTGGTCCAGCACGCTCTGGAGGGCCCCGGCCAGCCGGTCGCCGTCCACCGCGGGCGGCAGGGACACCACGACCGACTGGTTGAAGTCGTCGCCGCCCAGACCGAGTTCGGCGACCCGGGCCATCACCGGCGTCAGCGGGACGGGGCCGTGCGGCGGCACCTCCTCGACCTCCGGCACCGCGTCGCCGTCCCGCTCGGCCAGGGCCGCGGCCAGCTCGGCCGTCGACTGGTACTCGAAGACGTCGCGGACGGCGAGCGCGAGTCCGGCCGCGCGGGCCCGGCTGACGAGCTGGATGGACAGGATGCTGTCGCCGCCCAGGTCGAAGAACCCGTCGTCGATGCCCACCGAGGACAGGCCCAGCACCTCGGCGAAGAGCGTGCACAGCAGCTCCTCGGCGGGGGTGCGGGCGGCCCGCCCCGTGGACGCCGCCGCGTAATCCGGTGCGGGCAGCGCCTTGCGGTCCAGCTTGCCGTTGACGGTCAGCGGCAGGGCGCCGAGGACCACGAAGGCCGACGGCACCATGTAGTCGGGCAGCGCCTGGCGGGCGAAGGCGCGCAGCGCGTCCGGGTCCACCTCGCCGTCCCGGCCCTCGGCGGCCACGACGTAGCCGACCAGCCGCCGGTCGCCGGGCCGGTCCTCGCGGACGACGACGGCGGCCTGGGCCAGCTCGGGGCGCGTGGACAGGACCGTCTCGATCTCGCCCAGCTCCACCCGGAAGCCGCGGATCTTGACCTGGTCGTCGGCGCGGGCCAGGTACTCGAGTTCGCCCGCCGGGTTGTAGCGGACCAGGTCGCCGGTGCGGTACATCCGCTCGCCGGACCCGCCGTACGGGTCGGCGACGAACCGCTCGCAGGTCAGGTCGGAGCGGCCCAGATAGCCGCGCGCCAGACCGGTCCCGGAGATGAACAGCTCGCCCGGCACCCCGGCGGGCACCGGCTGGAGGTACTGGTCGAGCACGTACGCCCGGGTGTTCCCCGTCGGACGGCCGACCGGCAGGCTGCCACGGGCCGCGTACGGCGCCCCGACCTCGTGCTGCGTGACGCACAGCGTCGTCTCCGTCGGCCCGTACAGGTGGCGCAGCACGGCCCGCGGGGCGTGCTCAAGGACCCGGGCGACCGCGGCGGGCGAGACCACGTCACCGCCGGTCAGCACCTCCCGCACACCGGCGAAGCACTCCGGCGCCTCCTCGGCGATGACCCGGAAGAAACCCGCGGTGAGGTGGATCGCGGTGATGTCGTGGGCGGCGATCAGGCCGGTGACGGCGGCCGCGTCCAGGTGTCCGGGCGGTGCCACGACGACCGTTCCGCCGGACACCAGCGGCACCCACATCTCGTAGCAGGACACGTCGAACGCGTGCGGCGCGTGCAGCAGCACCCGCTCGTGGGCCTCCGGCCGCCAGCAGTGGTCGCGGACCAGGTCCACGACCCCGCGATGGGTGACCGCCACGCCCTTCGGCACCCCGGTGGACCCGGAGGTGTACATCACGTACGCGAGGTCCTGCGGACGCAGCCCCACGTCCGCCGGTACGCCGTCGGCGTGCCCGGACCCGGGCGGGGCGCCGAACTCGTCGACCACCATGACCCGCGCGCCCAGCTCCCCGGCCCGCGCGGCCTCGGCCCGGTCGGCCAGGACGAGCGTCGCCGCGGTGTCCGCCACCACGTGCCGCATCCGGTCGAGGGGATACGTGTCGTGCAGCGGCACGTAGGCGCCGCCCGCCCGGCTGATGGCCAGGGTCGCCACCACATGGGCCAGGGACCGCTCCATCAGCATGACCACGGGCGTCCCCGGCCGCACCCCCTCCTGCCGCAGCAGCCGGGCCAGCCGGCCCGCGCGCGCGTCGAGTTCGGCGTACGACACGGTCGTCCCGCCCTGCACCAGGGCCGGCGCGTCGGGCGTACGGAGCACCTGCGCCGCGAACAGCTCGGGCAGTGTGGCCTCCAGGCTCTCCAGCGCGGGCCCGGTCCCCTCCCCGAGCAGCCGGTGCCGTTCGGTTCCGCTCAGCACCGGCACGTGGGACAGCCGGACAGCGGGGTCGGTGACGACCGTCTCCAGGGTGCGCACGAACCGCTCCACCAGGGACCGTGCAGTCGACCGGTCGAACAGGTCGGTCCGGAAGTCCAGCGCGCCCGTGAGCCCGGTGCTCCGGCCCTCGCCGTCCCGGGTCTCGGCCAGCGCGAAGGCCAGGTCGACCTTGGCCGCACCGAGCCGGCTGCGCTCCACGCCGACCCGCAGCCCCGGCAGGGCGAGCGAGGCGTCCGGGTCCGTGTCGGCCGTGCTCAGGATGAGCATGACCTGGAAGAGCGGGTGGTGCGCCAGCGTCCGGACCGGGTTCAGCGCCTCGACCAGCCGCTCGAAGGGCAGGTCCTGGTGTGCGTAGGCGGCCAGGTCGGTGCGGCGCGTGGTCTCCAGCAGCTCCCGGAAGGTGGGGTTGCCGCTGGTGTCGGTGCGCAGGACGAGCGTGTTGACGAAGAAGCCGACGAGGTTCTCCGTCGCGCCGTCCGTACGGCCCGCGACCGGCGTGCCGATCGGGATGTCCTCGCCCGCGCCCAACCGGGTCAGCAGCGCGGCGAGCGCCGCCTGCACCACCATGAACGTACTGGAGTGCGTGCTCCTGGCCAGCTCGGTCAGCCGCGCGTACAGGCCCGCGTCGAGCGAGAACGCGACCCGGTCGCCGTCCTGGTCCGCCACGGTCGGCCGGGGCCGGTCGGTGGGCAGCTCCAACTGCTCGGGCAGCCCGGCCAACCGCTCCATCCAGTGAGCGAGCTGACGCCCGGCCGCACTGTCGGCGTCGGTCTCGTCCCCGAGGACCTCCCGCTGCCAGAGCGCGTAGTCGGCGTACTGGACGGGCAGCGGCTCCCAGGCCGGGGCGTCGCCCGCGCACCGCGCCGTGTACGCGGCGGCGAGGTCCTGCCCCAGCGGCGTGCGGGACCAGGCGTCGGTGGCGATGTGGTGGATGAGGAGCAGCAGCACGTGCTCCCGCTCCGAGATCCGGAACAGCGTCGCCCGCACCGGGATGCCGGCCGTGAGGTCGAACGCGTGGTGAACGGCCCCGGAGAGCCGCGCGTCCAGCTCGCCCTCCTCTGTGTCGACCACCACGAGCGGCAGCAGACCGGGCTCCCACGCCTGAATCACCTGCCGGGGCCCCTGCTCGTCCTCGGTGTAGGTGGTGCGCAGGCTCTCGTGCCGGGCGAGCAGGTCGTTGATCGCCGCGTGCAGGGCGTCCCGGTCGAGGGTGCCGGTGAGACGGAGGGTGGTGGGGATGTTGTACGTCGCCGAGGGCCCTTCGAGCTGGTGCAGGAACCAGAGGCGCTGCTGGGCGTACGAGAGCGGGACGCGCTCGGGACGGGGCTTCGCCGTGAGCGCGGCCCGCGCACCGTCGGCCTGGTCGAGCGCCCCCGACAGCCCGGCGATCGTCGGCGTCTCGAAGAACTGCCGCACGGACAGCTCGACGTGCAGCGCGGTGCGGGTGCGGCTGACGAGGCGGGTGGCGAGGAGGGAGTGTCCGCCGAGGTCGAAGAAGTTGTCGTCGATGGTGACGCGGTCGACGCCGAGGACTTCGGCGAAGAGGGTGCAGAGGATCTCCTCGCGGGGGGTGCGGGGGGCGCGTCCGGTGGAGGAGGCCGCGTAGTCGGGTGCGGGGAGGGCTTTGCGGTCGAGTTTGCCGTTGGGGGTGAGGGGGAGGGCGTCGAGGGTGACGTAGGCGGAGGGGCGCATGTAGTCGGGGAGTGCGTGGGCGAGTGCGTCCCGGGTGGCGGTTTCCTCGTGTCCGGTGGCGACCAGGTAGGCGACGAGGCGTTGGTCGCCGGGGGTGTCTTCGCGGAGTTGGACGGTGGCCTGGGTGATGCCGGGCTGGGCGGTGATTGTGGCTTCGATCTCGCCGAGTTCGATGCGGTGGCCGCGGAGTTTGACCTGGTGGTCGGCGCGTCCGTCGTAGATGAGGTGGCCGTGGTGGTTCCAGTGGGCGAGGTCGCCGGTGCGGTACATGCGGGTGCCGGGGGTGGTGCTGTGGGGGTTGGCGGTGAAGCGTTCGGCGGTGAGGGTGTGGCGGCCGAGGTAGCCGCGGGCGAGTTGTTCGCCGGCGAGGTAGAGCTCTCCGGTGACGCCGGGGGGTACGGGACGCAGGGCCGAGTCGAGGACGTACACCTGCGTGTTGGCGAAGGGGCGCCCGATGGGGACAGGACCGTCAGGCGTGTCTTCGCTTACGTGGTGGTCGGTGATGTTGACGGTGGATTCGGTGGGGCCGTAGGCGTTGATGATCTGGACGTCGGGGTGCTGGTTGCGCCAGGCCGTGAGGTGGTCGGTGTGGAGGGCTTCGCCGCCGAGGATGAGGGTGCGGGAGGGGGAGGCGGTTTCGGGGAGGGTGGTGAGGAGGGGGAGGTGGCTGGGGGTGGCCTTGATGAGGGTGGGCTGGTTGGTGGTGTTTTCGAGGCTGGTGAGGTGGACGGTGCCGCCGGCGGTGAGGGGGGTCCACAGGGCGGTGATGGTGAGGTCGAAGGCGAGGGGGGAGTGGAGGACGGTGACGCCGTTCATGGCGTTGTAGGTGGTGCGGGCTCGGTGGAGGTAGGTGGCCAGGGCGTGGTGTTCGATGACGACGCCCTTGGGGCGGCCGGTGGAGCCGGAGGTGTAGATCATGTAGGCCGCGTGCCGCGGTGACCAGGGGCTACGGCGCTCAGCGTCGGTGATCTCATCGCTGGGTTGGTCACTGTACGAGGCGGCCGGTATCGGCTCGGTGAGAGCGAGCGCCGGCTGTGCGTCGTCGAGCATGTAGCTGATGCGC
Organism: Streptomyces sp. NPDC058534; assembly: GCF_042717365.1. Lineage (NCBI taxonomy): Bacteria > Bacillati > Actinomycetota > Actinomycetes > Kitasatosporales > Streptomycetaceae > Streptomyces > Streptomyces sp. NPDC058534. The sequence goes on along the minus strand of NZ_JBHXNW010000025.1, from coordinate 58,038 downwards.
TCGGCCGGATACTCCGGGTCGATCGGCAGGTAGGCCGCGCCCGTCTTCAGGACGGCGAGCATGCTGGTGATCGCGTCCAGCGACTTCGGCAGCGCGATCGCCACGAAGTCCTCTGCGCCAAGGCCCTGTTCCAGCAGGTGCCGAGCGAGTTGGTTGGCGCGCCCGTCCAGCTCGGCGTAGGTCAGGGACGCGGAGTCGCACACCACGGCCATCGCGTCCGGCGTCATCCCGGCCTGCTCGCTGATCAGTTCGTGCAGCGGCGTCCCCGGAAGCTCGGTCCGCGCGCCGTTCCACTCCACCAGGACCCGCTCCCGCTCGACCGCGTCCATCAGGTCGATGGCGCCGATCGGTTGGTCCGGAACCGTCGTGGCGGCCTCCAGCACCCGGAGGAACCGGTCCGCGATCGCCTGGGCGGAGCCGCGGTCGAGGAGTTCCGTACTGAAGTCCAGCGCCGCGTCGATGCCTTGCGGCCGGCGTGACGCGTCGAAGGACTCCGCGAACCCGAAGGAAAGGTCGAACTTCGACGAGGTCCGCTGGACCTCCCGGAGCGAGACAGCGAGCCCCGGAAGACCGGCGATGTCCTTCAGCGCGCCTTCGTGGTCCGTGTTGTTGAAGGTCAACAAGACCTGGAAGAGCGGGTGATGGGACAGCGTACGGGTCGGGTTCAGCGCCTCGACCAGCCGCTCGAAGGGGAGGTCCTGGTGCGCGTAGGCGGCGAGGTCGGTGTCGCGCACCCGGTCGAGGAGCCGGCGGAAGGTCGGATCGCCGGCCGTGTCCGTACGGAGGACCAGCGTGTTGATGAAGAGCCCGATCAGGTCGTCGGCCGCGTCGTCCGTGCGCCCGGCGACGGGCGTGCCGATCGGGATGTCCTCACCCGCACCGAGACGGGTGAGCAGGACCGCTACGGCCGCCTGGATCACCATGAACGCGCTGGTGTTGGTGGCTCGCGCCAGTTCCGTCAGACGCGTGTGCAGCTCCGCGGGCACGGTGAACGGGATGCGGTCACCCGAGTACCCCGCGACGGCCGGCCGGGGCCGGTCGGTGGGGAGGTCGAGCTGTTCCGGCAGGCCGGCCAGTTGCCTCTGCCAGTAGGTGAGCTGTCGGCCCGCGAGGCTGTCGGCGTCGGTCTCGGCGCCGAGGATCTCCTGTTGCCAGAGCGCGTAGTCGGCGTACTGGACGGAGAGCGGAGCCCACGCGGGCGCCTCGCTGCGGACGCGGGCCGCGTAGGCGGCGGTGAGGTCCTGGGCCAGGGGAGCCCGGGACCAGGCGTCGCTGGCGATGTGGTGGATGAGGAGCAGCAGCACGTGCTCCCGCTCCGACACCCGGAACAGCGAAGTGCGCGCGGGGAGTTCCTGCGCGAGGTCGAAGCGGTGGCCGACGGCCTCGTCGAGCCGGGCACCGACCTCCTCCTCGGCCACGTCCACGACCGTGAAGGGCGTCGAGGCTGCCTCCACGGGCAGCACGATCTGGTACGCGCCCTCCTCGTCCTCGGTGAAGACCGTCCGCAGGCTCTCGTGCCGGGCGACGACGTCACCGATCGCCGCGCGCAGGGCCTCCACGTCGAGCTTGCCGTCGAGCCGCAGCGTGAGCACGGTGTTGTAGGTCGCCGACGGTCCTTCGAGCTGGTGCAGGAACCAGAGGCGCTGCTGGGCGTAGGAGAGCGGGATGCGCTCGGGACGCGGCTTCGCGGTGAGCGCGGTGCGGACGGGGCCCGACGTGTCGAGGGCGTCGGCCAGACCTGCCACGGTCGGCGTCTCGAAGAGCTGCCGGATGGAGAGTTCGACGTGCAGTGCGGTGCGGGTGCGGCTGACGAGGCGGGTGGCGAGGAGGGAGTGTCCGCCGAGGTCGAAGAAGTTGTCGTCGATGGTGACGCGGTCGACGCCGAGGACTTCGGCGAAGAGGGTGCAGAGGATCTCCTCGCGGGGGGTGCGGGGGGCGCGTCCGGTGGAGGAGGCCGCGTAGTCGGGTGCGGGGAGGGCTTTGCGGTCGAGTTTGCCGTTGGGGGTGAGGGGGAGGGCGTCGAGGGTGACGTAGGCGGAGGGGCGCATGTAGTCGGGGAGGGCTTGGGCCAGTGCGTCCCGGAGCGTGTTCTCGTCCCACTCGGTGGCGACCACGTAGGCGACGAGTCGCTGGTCTCCCGGCTGGTCCTCGCGGAGTTGGACGGTGGCCTGGCTGATACCCGGCTGGCTGGTGAGGGTGGCTTCGATTTCGCCGAGTTCGATGCGGTGGCCGCGGAGTTTGACTTGGTGGTCGGCGCGTCCGTCGTAGGTGAGGTGGCCGTGGTGGTTCCAGTGGGCGAGGTCGCCGGTGCGGTACATGCGGGTGCCGGGGGTGGTGCTGTGGGGGTTGGCGGTGAAGCGCTCCGAGGTCAGGGCGTGGCGGCCGAGGTAGCCGCGGGCCAACTGCTCACCGGCGAGGTACAGCTCTCCCGTCACACCGGGGGCTACGGGACGCAGGGCCGAGTCGAGGACGTAGACCTGGGTGTTGGCGAAGGGGCGTCCGATGGGGACGGGGCCTTCTTCCGTGCCGTCGAGGTGGTGGTCGGTGATGTTGACGGTGGATTCGGTGGGCCCGTAGGCGTTGATGACCTGGACGTCGGGGTGCTCGGCCCGCCAGGCGGCCAGGTGGTCGGTGTGTAGTGCCTCCCCGCCCAGGATGAGGGTGTGGGAGGGGGAGGCGGTTTCGGGGAGGTTGGTGAGGAGCGGGAGGTGGCTGGGGGTGGCCTTGATGAGGCTCGGCTGGGCCACCGTGTGTTCCAGGCTGGTCAGGTGGACCGTTCCGCCGGCCGTGAGGGGTGTCCACAGGGCGGTGATGGTGAGGTCGAAGGCGAGGGGGGAGTGCAGGACGGTGACGCCGTTCATGGCGCTGTACGTCCGGCGGGCCCGGTGAAGGTAGGTCGAAAGGGCGTGGTGTTCGATGACGACGCCCTTGGGGCGGCCGGTGGAGCCCGACGTGTAGATCATGTAGGCCGCGTGCCGCGGTGACCACGGGCTACGACGCTCCACGTCCGTGATCTCATCGCTGGGGCGGCTCTCATAGGCCGCGGGGTCCACCGGCTCGGTCAGAGCAAGCGCCGGTCGCGCGTCGTCGAGCATGTAGCTGATGCGCTCGGCCGGATACTCCGGGTCGATCGGCAGGTAAGCCGCGCCGGTCTTCAGTACGGCCAGCATGCTGGTGATCGCGTCCAGCGACTTCGGCAGCGCGATCGCCACGAAGTCCTCCGCCCCCAGCCCCTCCCCCAGCAGGTGCCGCGCGAGCTGGTTGGCGCGGCCGTCCAGCTCGGCGTAGGTCAGGGACGAGCCGTCGCACACGACCGCGACCGCGTCCGGCGTCCGCCCGGCCTGCTCGCTGATCAGCTCGTGCAGCGGCGTCCCCGGAAGCTCGGTCCGGACCCCGTTCCACTCCACCAGGACCCGCTCCCGCACGACCGGGTCGAGGGTGTCCAGGCGCGCGACGGGCAGGTCGGAGTCGGTGACCAGTGCTTCCAGCACCCGCACCATCCGGTCCGCCAGCGAGCGGACCAGGTCCCCGGAGCAGATGTCCGCGCGGTGGTCGAGGAGCAGCCGCAGGTTGTCGTCGCGGGTGTGGGCCACGAGGTTGACGGCGAAGTCCGTGCTCTCGACCGCGTCGAAACCGGCCACCCGCAGCCCGTCGAGCTGGCGGCTCGTCGTGTCGGCGCTCACCGGGTAGTTCTGGAAGACCATGGCGGTGTCGAAGAGTTCGCCGTGTCCGGCCCACCGCTGGATGTCGGCGAGTCCGGCCCACTGGTGGTCCAGGAGGCGGGCCTGTTCGGCCTGGAGGCGGCGGAAGAGGTTGCCGAGGGGTTCGGCGTGGTCGAGGCGGGCGCGGACGGGCAGGGTGTTGATGAAGAGGCCGATCATCGACTCGACGCCGGGCAGCTCGGGCGGGCGGCCGGAGACGGTGGCGCCGAAGACGACGTCGTCGCGGCCGGTGGCCTGGGCAAGGGCGAGCGCCCAGGCGCCCTGGACCACGGTGTTCATGGTCACGCCCTGGCGCCGTGCCCACGCGGAGAGGGCCGCCGTGGCGTCACGGTCCAGGCCGAACGGGACGCTCAGGGTCGCCGTCTCGGCCGGGCCGGCGTCCGGGGCGAGGAGGGTGGACTCGTCGAGGCCGGCCAGGGACTCCTGCCAGGCGGTCCGGGCCGCGTCCCGGTCGCGGGTGTCGAGCCAGGCCAGGTAGTCGCGGTACGGGCGGACCCGGGGCAGGCTCACGGGGTCGCCGCCGGAGACGTACAGCTCGGTCAGTTCCTGCCAGAGCAGGGGCATGGACCAGCCGTCGAGCAGGATGTGATGGTTGGTCATCACCAGGCGGACGCGGTCGGCGGACAGGCGGATCGCTGTGAAGCGCATCAGCGGCGGGCGGGTGAGGTCGAAGCGGCGTTCCCGGTCCCCGGCCGCCAGTCGTCCGGCCTCCGCCTCGCGTGCGTCCTCGGCGCGGTCGGTCAGGTCGTACTCGCGCCAGTCCGGTTCGACGTCGGCGGGCACCACCTGCACCCACGCGCCGGACCCGGTCTGCCGGAACCCGGCCCGCAGGTTGGCGTGCCGGCGCAGCAGTGCGTGGGCCGCCGCGCGCATCCGGGTGCCGTCGAAGGTGCCCTCCAGGTCGAAGGAGAGCTGGCCGACGTAGACGTCGCGGGCGGACTCGTCGTACAGGTTGAGGAAGAGGAAGCCCTCCTGGAGCGGGGCGAGGGGCAGGACGTCCTGGAGGTCGGGGAGGGCGTCCTCCAGGTGCTCGATCTCGTCCTGGGCGATCGCGGGGTGGGCGATGTCGGAGGGGGTGAGGCCGCCCGCGCCGGGCTGCCGGGCCTCCTCGACGAGGCGGCGCAGCATGCGGAACCAGGCGTCGGCCAGCCGCTGGGTGTCCTCGGGCTCCAGCTCGGTGCGGGAGTAGGTCCAGCGGGCGCGCAGCCGGGTGCCGTCGGCGGTCTCGCGGGCGACGGCGTTCACGTCCACGGGGTGGGCCAGCGGCATGGCACCGTCGATACCGGCGACGTCGCCGCCCTCGATGGTCCAGGGAGCCTCGTCGGCGCCCTCCTGGCCGATCTGGCCCAGGTAGTTGAAGCCGAACTCGGGGACGGGCAGCACGGCGAGGACGTCGCGGGTGCGGGGGTTGAGGTGGCGCAGCAGGCCGTAGCCGAGGCCGTCGCCCGGTACGGCGCGCAGCTGCTCCTTGACGGCCTTCAGCGCCCGGATCGCCGATCCGGCGTCGCCGGAGAGGGCGGGCGGGGCCAGCCGGACCGGGTACATCGACGTGAACCATCCTGCGGTGCGGCTGAGTTCGGCGCCGGGGACCGCCTCCTCGTGGCGGCCGTGGCTCTCCAGGTCCACCACGACGGGTGCGGCGGGGTCCTCGGAGCGGCCGTGCCGCCACTGGGCGACGGCCAGGGCGAAGGCGCTCAGGAGCACGTCGTTGATGGTCGCGTGGCAGACGCCGGGGACCCGGGTGAGCAGGGCCTCGGTGGTGTCCGCGTCGAGTTCGGCGGTGATCTCGCCCGCGTTCGCGTGGGTGTCCCGTGCGGGGTCCACGTGCAGCGCGCGCGGGGTGTCGCCGAGTACCGAGCGCCAGTGGTCCAGTTCGTCCTCGGTCCGCTGCTGCCCGGCGAGGTCGGTGAGGGCCAGTGCCCACCGGCGCCACGGCGTGCCCACGGCGGCGAGAGTGTCGCCGGCGTAGGCGGACGCCAGGTCGGGGACGATGATGCGCCAGGTGACGCCGTCCATGACCAGGTGGTTGGCGACCAGGACGAGCAGGCCGTCCCGGGCGGCGCCCCGGTCGAGCCAGACGGCCTGGAGCATGCGGCCGTCGGCGGGAGCCAGGCGGGCGCGGGCCGCCCACGCCTGCTCGGTGACCGCGGCGCGCACAGCGGACTCGTCGAGGCGTACGGCGTCGAAGCGAACCAGGCAGTCGGCCGGTGTCACGGAGCCCGGCTCCGGGATCTCGATGGTCCAGTCGGCGGCCACCCGCATGCGCAGCGCGTCGTGCCGGTCGAGCACGGCCTGCAGTGCGGCACCGAGCGCGTCGAAGTCGAGGGCGGCGGGCACGCGCAGGACCAGTGACTGGTTGAACTCGGCCATGTCGGAGCCGAGGTCGGCGAACCAGCCCATCATCGGGGTGCGCGGCGCCGGGCCGTAAGCGGGGACTTCGGAGTGCTGCGCGGAGTCGTCCGGGCCGGGCGCGTCGGCGGCCGACCGGGCGAGCAGTGCGGGCGTCTGGTGCTCGAAGACGTCCCGCACGGACAGGACCAGGCCCGCCGCGCGGGCGCGGCCGACGAGCTGGATGGAGAGGATGCTGTCCCCGCCCAGGTCGAAGAAGCCGTCGTCGACGCCGGCCGACTCCACGCCGAGGATCTCGCCGAACAGCTCGACCAGCAGCCGCTCGCGCGGGTCGCGGGCGGCCCGGCCGGAGGTGCGGGCGGAGTAGTCGGGGGCGGGCAGCGCCTTGCGGTCCAGCTTGCCGTTGATCGTCAGCGGCAGCGCGTCAAGGACGACGAACGCGGTCGGGATCATGTGGTCGGGGAGGGTCTCGCGCAGTTCGGCGCGGAGCGCGGCGGTGTCCACGGTGCGGCCGGGCTCGGGCACGACGTAGGCCACGAGCCGCCGGTCGCCGGGCCGGTCCTCCCGTACGATCACGGCCGCCCGCGCCAGGTGCGCGCGCTCGGTGATGACCGCCTCGATCTCGGTGGGCTCGATCCGCAGGCCGCGGATCTTGACCTGGGTGTCGACGCGGCCCAGGTACTCCAGTTCGCCGTCCGGCAGCCAGCGCACCAGGTCGCCGGTGCGATAGAGCCGGGTGCCGGGGGCGCCGAAGGGGTTGGCCACGAACCGCTCGGAGGTCAGGGCGGGGCGGCCGTGGTAGCCGCGGGCCAGGTGCGGCCCGGCGGCGTACAGCTCGCCGGGCACGCCGGGCGGGACCGGGCGCAGGGCCGCGTCCAGGACGTAGACGGCGCTGTTGGTGACGGGGGAGCCGATGGGTGGGGTGAGGGGGCCGGACAGCGGCCCGCTCATCGTGGAGCAGACCGTGGTCTCGGTGGGACCGTAGGAGTTGAGCATGGTCCGGCCCGGCGACCAGCGTTCCACCAGCTCGGGCGGGATCGCCTCGGCGCCCACGACGAGGGTCAGCCCGTCGGGCAGCGACCCCTCCGGCAGCAGCCCGAGCACGGAGGTCGTCAGGCTCAGGTGGGTCGCCGCGTGCCGGGTCGCCAGCTCGGCCAGCTCCGGTCCCGGCGTGGTCTCCTGCGGGGCCACGACCAGGGCGGCGCCGGTGAGCAGGCCCATCGCCAGCTCCCAGAACGACGCGTCGAAGCTCGGCGAGAGATGCTGGAGGACCTTGCTGCCCGGGCCCGCCGCGCAGTCGCGGGTGAAGATGTCCACGAGGCCGGGCAGCCCGGTGTGGGTGACGACGACGCCCTTGGGGCGGCCCGTCGTTCCCGAGGTGTAGATCATGTACGCGGCGTGCTCGGGGCGCAGCGGGGCGGGCCGGTCGGCGTCGGTGACGTCGTGGCCGGGGAGCGCGGCGAGGGCCGTCGCGGTCCCGGCGTCGTCGAGCAGCAGGACGGGTGTCCCCGTGTCCGGGAGGCCGGCGGCCAGGGCGGACGTGGTGACGACGAGGACGGGTGCCGCGTCCCGGACGAGGTGGGTGATCCGCTCGGCGGGGTAGGCCGGGTCGACGGGCAGGTAGGCCGCGCCCGCCTTGAAGGCGGCGAGCGCCGAGACGACCAGGTCGGCCGAGCGGGGCAGGGCGACCGCCACGAATTGCTCGGGGCCCGCGCCCAGTTCGAGGAAGCGGCGGGCCAGCCGGTTGGCGCGCTCGTCCAGCTCACCGTAGGTCAGGGTCCCGTCGGCGGACTCGACGGCGAGGTGGTCGGGGCGGTCGGCGGCGTGCTCGGCGACGTAGTCGGCGAAGGTGCCGTCGACCGGCCTGCGGGCGGTGTCGTTCCACTCGACCAGGACGCGGTCCAGTTCGCGGGGGCTGAGCACGTCGACGTCGCCGATGCGCCGGCCGGGGTCGGCGACCAGCGCGTCCAGCAGCCGCAGGAACCGCTCCACCAGCAGCGCGACCGTGCCCTCGTCGAACAGGTCCGCGCTGTACTCGGCCGCGCCCACCAGTCCGGCGGGGGCGCCGTCGGTGTCGCGGTGCTCGGCGAGTTCGAGGGCGAGGTCCAGCTTGGCTACGCCGGTGGTCACGTCGAGGAGGCTCACGCCGAGGCCGGTGGTGGCGAGCGCGGCGAGGGCGTCCTGCTGGGTGGTGTCCAGGCTCAGCAGCACCTGGAACAGCGGGTTGTGGGAGAGCGACCTGGTCGGCGAGAGGACGTCCACCAGGTGCTCGAAGGGCAGGTCCTGGTGGTCGTAGGCGCTCAGGTCGGTGTCCCGCACCCGGTCCAGGAGTTCCCGGAAGGTGGGGTCGCCGCTCGTGTCGGTGCGCAGCACCAGGGTGTTGACGAAGAAGCCGACGACCTGGTCCACGGCGTCGTCGCCGCGGCCCGCCACCGGTGTGCCCAGGGGGATGTCGTCGCCCGCGCCCAGCCGGGTCAGCAGGGCCGCCAGGGCCGCCTGGAGCACCATGAAGACGCTGGTGCGGGACTCCCTGGCCAGCTCCACCGCGCCCCGGTGCAGGCCGGCGGGGACGGTCAGCGGGACCCGGCCGCCGCGGTGCGAGGCGACGGCGGGCAGCGGCCGGTCCGCGGGCAGTTCGAGCCGGTCGGGCAGCCCGGCCAGGGCCTGCTTCCAGTGCGCGAGCTGCCGGCCGGCGGGGCTGGTGCCGTCGGAGGCGTCCCCGAGCGAGGCCCGCTGCCACAGGGTGAAGTCGGCGTACTGCACGGGCAGCGGCGCCCAGTCGGGGGCGTGGCCGGCCGCGCGGGCGGTGTAGGCGGCGGCCAGGTCGCGGACCAGCGGACCGAGGGACCAGCCGTCACCGGCGATGTGGTGGACCATCAGCAGCAGCACGTGCTCGTCGGCGCCGAGCCGGAACAGCTCCGCGCGCACCGGGATGTCGGCCGTCAGGTCGAAGCAGTGCCGGGCGGCCTCTTCGAGACGGCGGCCGAGCAGGTCCTCGGTGAGGTCGGTGACCGGCAGTCCGAAGCGCACACCGGCGGCGTCCAGGACGGTCTGCCGGGCGCCCTGCGCGTCCTCCGTGAAGACGGTCCGCAGGCTCTCGTGGCGTACGACGACGTCCTGGAAGGCCGCGCGCAGCGCCTCCGGGACCAGGGCGCCGGTCAGCCGCAGCGCGCCGGTGATGTTGTAGGTGGGGGAGGGCCCTTCGAGCTGGTGCAGGAACCACAGCCGCTGCTGGGCGTACGACAGGGGCAGCCGCTCCGGGCGCACCCCGGCCGTCAGCGCCGTCCCGGCCCGTTCGGCCCCGTCGAGGGCGGCGGAGAGCCCGGCCACGGTCGGGCTCTCGAACAGCCGCCGCACGGACAGCTCGACGCCGAGGGTGCTGCGGATGCGGCCGGCCAGCCGGGTCGCCAGCAGGGAGTGGCCGCCGAGGTCGAAGAAGCTGTCGTCGACGGTCAGCCGGGGCACCCCGAGGACCTCGGCGAACAGCGAGCACAGGATCTCCTCGCGCGGGCCGCGCGGGGCACGTCCGGTGACCTGACCCGCGTGGGCGGGGGCGGGCAGCGCCTTGGTGTCGAGCTTGCCGTTGGGCGTCAGCGGCAGCACGTCCAGGGTGACGAACGCCGACGGCAGCATGTGGTCGGGCAGGTGCCCGGCGGCGTGGCCGTGCAGCGCGCGGGCCGTCGTGTCGGTGCCGGTGACCACGTACGCGACGAGCCGCGGGTCGCCCTGGACGTCCTCGCGCGCCACCACGGCCACGTCGTCGACGGCGGGGTGCGCGGCGAGCACGGCCTCGATCTCGCCGGGCTCGATGCGGAAGCCGCGGATCTTCACCTGCTGGTCGGCGCGGCCCAGGTAGTCCAGGCCGCCGTCGGTGCGGCGCCTGGCCAGGTCGCCGGTGCGGTACATGCGGGTGCCGCGCTCGCCGAACAGGGCGGCGTACGGGTCGGCGGGGAAGCGGTCCGAGGTGAGCGCCGGGCGGCCCAGGTAGCCGCGGGCCAGTCCCGCGCCGGCCACGTACATCTCGCCGGTGACCCCGGGCGCGGTGGGCCGCAGCCGGTCGTCGAGGACGTAGACGCGCAGGTCGGGGATGTTGACGCCGATCGTGCTCGCCGACGCGGCGGCCGCGGTGGCGCGGTCCAGGGCGAAGTGCGAGACGTGCACGGTGGTCTCGGTGATGCCGTACATGTTGACCAGCGCCGGCGCGTCCTCGGCGTGCCGCTCGTACCAGTCGGCCAGCCGGGACAGGTCCAGGGCCTCGCCGCCGAACACCACGGTGCGCAGGGCGAGTTCCGCACCGCCCTCGCGGTCGGCGGCGGCCAGCTGGTGGAACGCGGACGGCGTCTGGTTGAGGACGGTGACCCGCTCGCGGGCGAGCAGGGACCGGAACGCGGCGGGGTCCCGGCTGACGTCGTGCGGGACGACGACGAGCCGGCCGCCGTGCAGCAGCGGGCCCCACAGTTCCCACACCGAGAAGTCGAAGGCGTACGAGTGGAACAGCGTCCACACGTCGTGCTCGTCGAAGCCGAACCAGTGCTCGGTGGCGGAGAAGAGCCGTACGACGTTGCGGTGCGGCACGGCCACGCCCTTGGGGCGGCCGGTCGAGCCGGAGGTGTAGATGACGTAGGCGGTGTCCCGCGGGTCGAGGGGCCGGACCCGCTCGCTCTGCGCCAGGTCGGTGGCGGGGTACGGGTACGGGTGAGGGTCCGTCGCGTCGCCGAGGACGATGCGGGGCACCTCGTGGGCGGGCAGCCGGTCGGCGGTGGCGCGGTCGGTGAGCAGGGCCGCGGGCGCCGAGTCGGACAGCGCGTGGGCGAGCCGGTCGGCCGGGTAGCCGGGGTCCAACGGCACATAGGCGGCACCCGACTTGACCACCGCGAGCAGCGCCACGACCAGCTCGGCCGAGCGCGGCAGGGCGAGGGCGACCAGCGCGTCGGGGCCGATGCCGCGCGCCGTCAGCAGCCGGGCCAGGCGGTTGGCGCGGGCGTTGAGGTCGGCGTAGGAGAGCGTGGTGCCCTCGAAGGTCAGCGCGGTGCGGCCCGGGTGCCGGGCGGCCTGCCGCTCGAACAGCTCGGGCAGCGTGGCGGTGACGGGCGAGGGGGAAGCGGGGGCGCCGTCCGGCCGGTTGGCCGTCACCAGCAGGTCGTGGTGTTCGCCGGGGACGAGCACGTCGACGTCGCCGAGCCGTACGCCCGGGTCGGCGGCGACCTCCGTGAGCAGCCGCAGCAGCCGCTCGGTGAGCGTGCGCACGGTCCCGGCGTCGAAGAGTTCGGTGCTGAACTCCACCGCGAGGTCAAGACCGGCCTGCCCGCCCTCCGCGTCCCGCCGCTCGTCGAAGGCGAAGACGAGGTCGAACCGGGACAGCCCGGTGTGCACCGGCAGCAGCGAGGTGCTGATCCCGGGCAGCCGGCCCAGCTCGCCCAGGGCGTCCTGCTGGGTGGTGTCGAAGGTCAGCATCACCTGGAACAGCGGGTGGTGGGAGGTGGCCCGGTCCGGGTTGACCGCCTCGACGAGCCGCTCGAAGGGCACGTCCTGGTGGGCGTAGGCGGCCAGGTCGCGTTCGCGGACGCGGCCGAGCAGTTCGCGGAAGGTCGGGTCGCCGCCGGTGTCGGTGCGCAGCACGAGCGTGTTGACGAAGAACCCGACCAGGTTCTCCACCGCCGCGTCGGTACGGCCCGCGATGGTCGAGCCGATCGGCACGTCCTCGCCGGCGCCGAGCCGGGTCAGCAGCCCCGCGAGCGCGGCCTGGAGCACCATGAAGACGCTGGTCCGCGTCTCGGCGGCCAGCGCGGCCAGCGAGCGGTGCAGGCCGGCGGGCACCGTCAGGTCGAGGCGGTCGCCGGAGTTGTCGCGGCGCACGGGACGGGGCCGGTCGGTGGGCAGCTCCAGCCGCTCCGGCAGCCCGGCGAGAGCATCCCGCCAGTGCGCCAGCTGCCGGGCGCCCTCGCTGCCGCCCTCGCCGCCGCCCTCACTTCCCGCCTCGTCGTCGCCGGTGCCGAGCAGTTCGCGCTGCCAGAGCGTGTAGTCGGCGTACTGCACCGGCAGCGGCGCCCAGTGGGGGGCCGTACCGGCCGACCGGGCGGCGTAGGCGGTGCCCAGGTCGCGGGCGAGGGGCGCCAGCGACCAGCCGTCGCCCGCGATGTGGTGCAGGACGAGGAGCAGGACGTGCTCCTCGGGCGCCACCCGCAGCAGCGTGGCCCGCAGCGGCACGTCCCGGGTGAGGTCGAAGCGGTGCCGGGCGGTGCGCGCGAGGTCGCCGGCCAGCCGCTCCGGGGCGCTGTCCAGCGTCTCCAGGCGGGACGGGGCCCGTTCGGGGGAGAGGATCACCTGGCGGGGGCCGTGCGCGTCCTCGGCGAAGACCGTGCGCAGGCTCTCGTGCCGGGCCACCACGTCGCCGACGGCCGCCGACAGCGCGGCCTCGTCCACCCTGCCGGTCAGCCGCAGCGCCGCCGGGATGTTGTACAGCGGCGAGGGGCCCTCGTACTGGTGGATGAACCACAGGCGCTGCTGCGCGAAGGACAGCGGCAGCCGCTCGGGGCGCGGCCGGGCGGTGACCGCCGCGCGGGCCCGCCCGGTCTCCGCCAGCGCCGGGGCCAGCTCCGCCACGCTCGGCGACTCGAAGATCCGCTGGATCGGCACCTCCGCGCCGGCGGCGGAGCGGATGCGGCTGATCAGCCGGGTGGCGAGCAGGGAGTGGCCGCCCAGCTCGAAGAAGCTGTCGTCGACGCCGACCTCGTCGACGCCGAGCACCTCGGCGAACAGCGCGCACAGCAGCTCCTCGCCCGGGGTGCCCGGGGCGCGTCCGGCGGACCGCTCGGTGCGCGCGGGGGCGGGCAGGGCCCTGCGGTCGAGCTTGCCGTTCGGGGTGACCGGCAGCGAGGGCAGGGTGACGAAGGCGGCGGGCACCATGTAGCCGGGCAGCAGCTCGCGCAGGCGCGCGGTGAGCAGCGCGGCGTCCGCCTCGGAGCCCGGCGCGGGCACGGTGTAGCCGACGAGGCGCTGGTCGCCGGGCCGGTCCTCGCGCAGGACGACGGCGGCCTGGCCGACCTCCGGCTGCCGCACGAGCGCCGCCTCGATCTCGCCGAGCTCGATCCGGAAGCCGCGCAGCTTGACCTGGTGGTCGGCGCGGCCGAGGTAGTCGAGGCTGCCGTCGTGGTGCCGGCGCGCGAGGTCGCCGGTGCGGTACATCCGGCTGCCGGGCGCCCCGTGCGGGTCGGCGGTGAAGCGTTCGGCGCTGAGGCCGGGGCGGCCCAGGTAGCCGCGGGCGAGCTGCACACCGGCGATGTACAGCTCGCCGGGCACGCCGGCCGGGACCGGGCGCAGCGCGGCGTCCAGCACGTACATCCGGGTGTTCCACACCGGACGCCCGATCGGCACCGGCCCGTCGCCGGTGTCCTCGGCGCACGGCCAGTACGTCACGTCGACGGCGGCCTCGGTGGGCCCGTACAGGTTGTGCAGCGGTACGTCCGACACGGCGCGGAACCGGGCGCGCAGCTCCGCCGAGAGGGCCTCGCCGCTGCAGAAGACCCGGCGCAGTCCGCTCAGCGAGGCCGCGGACGGCTCCCGCAGGAACACGTCGAGCATCGACGGCACGAAGTGCAGGGTGGTCACGCCCGCGCGCCGGACGGTGTCGGCCAGGTAGGCGGGGTCCAGGTGGCCCTCGGGCCGGGCCACGACCAGCGTGGCGCCCTGGATCAGGGGCCAGAAGAACTCCCACACGGACACGTCGAAGCCGGAGGGCGTCTTCTGCAGCACCCGGTCGGACGGTTCGAGGCCGTAGGTGTCCTGCATCCAGGCCAGGCGGTTGACGATCGCCCGGTGGGAGACCACCACGCCCTTGGGGCGGCCGGTGGACCCGGAGGTGTAGATGACGTAGGCCGGGTGGTCGGGGCCGGGCGCGGGGCCCCCCGGGGGGGCGGGGGGCGCGGCGGCGGGGGGCGGGGAGGGTCACATCGCACGCGGGGGGCGCCCCCCCCGCCTTGGGGGGGGCCGGTGGACCGGGTGGTTTCCTTCCGGTCGGCGGGGTGGGGGGGGCCGGGCGCCGCCCCGGGTGGGGTGGCGGCGGGCTCGGGGGAGGCGGCCGGGTCGTCGAGGAGCAGCCGGGGCGTGCCGTCCTGCGGCAGCCGCTCCTCGGCGTCCCGCGTGGTCAGGACGAGCATCGCGCCCGCGTCCCGCAGGATGTGCGCGATGCGGTCGGCCGGATAGCCGGGGTCGACGGGCACGTACGCCGCGCCCGACCTGAGCACCGCGAGCAGCGCCACGACCAGCTCGGCGGACCGGGGCACGGCCACCGCGACGAAGCGCTCCGGGCCGGCGCCCCGGGCGGCCAGCGCGGCGGCCAGCCGCTCGGCGCGGGCGTCCAGTTCGGCGTACGTCAGGGAGGTGCCCTCGAACACGACGGCCTCGTGCTCCGGGGTGCGCGCGGCCCGCGCGGCGAGCAGCTCGGGCAGTGTCGCGGCGGGCACCTCGCGCGCGGTGTCGTTCCACCCGTCGAGGACGAGGTCCCGCTCGTCCGGCGTGAGCAGCGCCACGTCGTCCACGGAGGCCGCGGGGTCGGCCGCCAGCTCGGCCAGGAACCGGACGAAGCGTTCCTGCAACGAGACCAGGTCCCGGGCGCCGTACACCTGCGGGTTGCCCTCGAAGTCGACGCGGAGCCCGGCTTCGGGGGTGCCGGACAGCACGATGTTCAGGTCGGTCGTCGGACCCGAACTGATGCTGCGCATCAGGCCGACCGGCCCGCCGAAGTCCACCGGCCTGATGTACGGCATGACGTTGACGGTGGGTCCCGACACCCCGGAGCCGCCCAGCTCGCGGTTGAGGTCCTCGCCGCGGTAGCGGCTGTGCGCCATCAGGCCGCTCATGGCCCCGGACACGTTCTCGACCACCCGCGCGAAGCTGTCGCCGGGGTGCACGGCCAGCCGCAGCGGCAGCCGGTTGGAGACCATGCCGGGCGTCACCCGGGCGTTCGCGCCGTAGCGGCCGGTGACCGGCACGGACACCACGATGTCCCGGGCGCCCGTCATCCGGTGCACGAAGGCGCCCACGCCGGCGATCACCACGCGCGCCCAGTGCGCGCCGGTCGCCTCGGCGGCCAGTCCGAGCACGCCCGTGCGCTCCGGGCCGAGGGTCAGGCTCGTCACGGTCGGCGCGAGCACCCGGGCGCCGCCCCGGCCGGTGAGCGAGACGGGCTCCGGACGGTCGGCGAACAGGCCGGTCCAGTATGCCCGGTCCCGCTCGTGCCGCGCCGAGCCGCGGTAGGCCTCCTCACCGGCGACCATCCGGTCCGTGTCCCCGAAGGAGTGCGCCGGCACCTCGTGCCCGTCCCGCAGCGCGCGGTACACCTCGGCCAGCCGCTCGTAGAACAGGGCCATGCTGGTGCCGTCGATGACGATGTGGTGGACGCCCAGGTAGTAGACGTGCCGGCCGCCGCCGAGCGTGAACAGCGCGTGGCTGCTGAGGCCGGGCCGGTCCAGCGGCACCGGCGTCGCGCGGTCCCGCTCCATCCACCGCTGGGCCTCGCCCTCGGGGTCCTCGTGGCCGGAGAGGTCGATGTGCCGCAGCAGCACGGGGGTGTACGGCACCCCGTCCGGGCCCTCGACGGCGTCCGAACCCTCCGGCGCGGGCGGGCAGTACGCGCGGTACGGCCGGCCCTCCTCGTCGGTGAGGAAGCGGGAGCAGAGCGTCTCCGTCTCGGCCAGGGTGTGCCGCAGGGCCGCGCTCAGCAGCGCGTGGTCCAGCGGCCCGTCGATCTCCAGGCAGGACCCCGTCCTGTAGTGCGTGCCGCGCGGGTCCAGCTGCTGCGCGAGCCACACCTCGTGCTGGGCGCTGGTCAGACCGTGCCGGACCGAAGAGTTCTCAGACACCTGTCTCCTCACAATCCTCCGCCGGAACCCCCGGCCTCTCAGTGGCGCGCACTAAAACAAACAAGGTGTAGCCCGGATGGCATTCAATTAAGGGCGAACTGGGACGCTAGCAAGGCTGCGACGAGATGGTCAATATAGTTATCCGAGTGGATAACCGCAGGTAGGAAGCTTGATAACCAGCCGATAGCGAGGTTATACGGGTCATTTGTAGAGTGTGGTCACGCGCATTTCCCATTGCTGCCCGAGAATGCGGAGACCCCTCTTCCCCGGCGGGTGATCCCGTATTTCTCCCCTTCATTCATTGGAGATCCGCATGCCGCCCAGTGCCATCGCGTACGCCGAGCTGTACGTCGCGGACGACCGGGACGCCTCCGGCTTCCTCGTCGACAGCCTCGGCTTCGTCCCCCTGGCCGTGGCGGGCCCCGCCACCGGGACGCACGACCGCCGGTCCACCGTGCTGCGCAGCGGTGAGGTCACCCTCGTGGTCACCCAGGCGCTGCGGCCGGACACCGACGTCGCCCGGTACGTGGAGCGGCACGGCGACTCCATCGCCGACCTCGCCCTCAGCTGCGACGACGTGCGCTCCTGCTTCGACCGCGCGGTCCTCGCCGGCGCCCAGGCGCTGCAGGCCCCCACGCCCTCGCAACGGGCGGGCCAGGACGCCTGGTTCGCCGCCGTCTCCGGCTTCGGGGACATCCGCCACACGCTGGTCGCGGCCAACGGGGACGGCGCGGCCCTGCTGCCGCCCGACCGCGACTGGGCGCTGCTGCCGGCCGCCACGGACCACGCGGGCCCCCGGCCGTTCCTCGACCACGTCGCCGTCTGCCTGGAGGCCGGCACGCTGCGGAGCACCGCCGAGTTCTACGAGGCGGCCTTCGACATGCCCTACTACTCCTCCGAGTACATCGAGGTGGGCGAGCAGGCGATGGACTCCATCGTCGTGCGCAACGCCGGCGGCGGCATCACCTTCACGCTCATCGAGCCCGACGACACCCGGGTGCCGGGGCAGATCAACCAGTTCCTGACCGCCCACGACGGACCGGGCGTCCAGCACCTGGCCTTCCTGGTGGACGACATCGTCGACTCGGTCCGCTCGCTCGGCGACCGCGGCGTGGCCTTCCTGCGCACCCCGGGCGCCTACTACGACCTGCTCACCGAGCGGGTCGGCGCCATGGCCGACGCCATCGGCGACCTGCGCGAGACCAACGTCCTCGCGGACCGCGACGAGTGGGGCTACCTGCTGCAGATCTTCACCCGCTCGCCCTACCCGCGCGGCACGCTCTTCTACGAGTACATCCAGCGCAACGGCGCCCGCGGCTTCGGCAGTTCCAACATCAAGGCGCTGTACGAGGCCGTCGAGAGGGAGCGGGAAGTGGCCGGTCGATGACGTCCGCCACCCGGCGGCCCGCCGACGCCACCGCCGGGGACCCGGCGCGGGACCCGGTGCGGGAGCCGGTGCGGGAGCCGCTCACGCTCGACGACTTCGCCGCGCTCGCCCGCCGGGAACTGCCGCCCGAGGTGTGGGACTTCATCGCGGGCGGCGCCGGACGGGAGCGGACCCTCGCCGCCAACGAGGCCGTCTTCGACGCGGTGCGGCTGCGGCCCAGGGCGCTGCCCGGCATCGAGGAGCCGGACACCTCCGTGGAACTGCTCGGCTCCCGCTGGGCGGCGCCGGTGGGCATCGCGCCGGTGGCCTACCACGAACTCGCCCACCCCGACGGCGAACCGGCCACCGCGGCGGCCGCGGGCGCGCTCGGGCTCCCGCTGGTCGTCAGCACCTTCGCGAGCCGGACCCTCGAAGAGGTGGCCCGTGCCGCGAGCGCGCCGCTCTGGCTCCAGCTGTACTGCTTCCGCGACCACGGGACCACCCTGGACCTGGCGCGCCGGGCGCGGGACAGCGGCTACCAGGCGCTGGTGCTCACCGTCGACACCCCGTTCACCGGCCGCCGGCTGCGCGACCTGCGCAACGGTTTCGCGGTCCCCGCCCACATCACCCCGGCCAACCTGGCCGGTTCGGCGGCGGCCGGCAGCGCGACGCCCTCGGCGCACAGCAGGCTGGCCTTCGACCGCCGCCTGGACTGGTCCTTCGTGGCCCGGCTGCGCGCGGAGAGCGGGCTGCCGGTCCTCGCCAAGGGCGTCCTGACCGCGGCGGACGCCGAGGCCGCGGTGCGGGCGGGCGTCGCGGGCGTCGTCGTCTCCAATCACGGGGGCCGCCAACTCGACGGCGTGCCGGCCACCCTGGAGGCGCTGCCCGAGGTGGTGTCCGCCGTGCGCGGACGCGTCCCGGTCCTCCTCGACGGCGGCGTCCGCACCGGCGCCGACATCCTCACCGCCCTGGCCCTCGGCGCCCACGCCGTCCTCGTCGGCCGGCCCGCGCTGTACGCCCTCGCGGCGGGCGGCGGCCCGGCCGTCCACCGCATGCTCACCCTGCTGACCGCGGACTTCGCCGACACGATGACCCTCACGGGCCACGCGACGACCAGGACGATCACCCCGGACACGCTGTTCCGGCCACACCCGGGCTCGCCGGTCCCGGGCTCGCCGGTCCCGGGCTCGCCGGTCCCGGCCCCGGCGTACCGCGTCCCGCCGCATGCCGGCGTGCCGCAGCCCGGTCGGCCGCCCGGCCTGCCCGACTCCGGTCCGCCATACCTTGGCTCGCCGCCCCCCGGCCGACTCGCCTCCGGTCCGCCGCACCTTGGCTCGCCGCCGGCCGGCCTGCCCGTTTCCGGCGCGCCTCGGTCCGGTCCGCAGTGGTCCGGTGGGCCGGCCAGCCAGCTCGCCTCCGGCTCGCCGCAACCTGGTACACCGCCCGGCCCGCCGGACCCCGGCCCGCCCACCCTGCCCCGCACGGTGCCGTACACAGACAGGAGCCATGGATGACGACCGCCCGCGTGAGCACGGAAGGGGCCGGTGTGCTGCCGCGGAGCGGTCTGCACGCCAGCCTCTCCGCGCCGCTGCTCGACACGATGACCTTCCTCAACGAGGTCACCCTCCGCTACCCGCAGGCGATCTCCTTCGCCCCGGGACGGCCGTACGAGGGGGACTTCGACGTCGCGAGCGTCCCCGGGCTCATCGAGACCTACCTCGACCACCTGCGCGGGCGCGGCCTCTCCGAGGAGCGCGTCCGCACCGCGCTCTACCAGTACGGCGAGACCGCCGGCCAGATCAGGGACATCGTCGCGCGCATGCTCGCCGTCGACGAGGACATGACGGTCGACCCGGCCTCCGTGGTCGTGACGGTCGGCTGTCAGGAGGCCGTACTCCTCACCCTCCGCGCCCTGTTCACCGGCCCCGACGACGTGCTCCTCGTCGACAGCCCCGCCTACGTCGGCATCACCGGCGCCGCGAGCCTGCTGGACATCCCCGTCGTACCCGTGCCCGGCACCCCGAACGGCCCGAGCCTGGAAGGGCTCGAACGCACCGTCCGGGAGATCGAGGCGAGCGGCCGGCGCGCCCGGTGCCTGTACGTGGTGCCCGACTGCTCCAACCCGACCGGCGTCAGCATGCGTCGCGAGGACCGCACCGCCCTGCTCGACACCGCGGCCCGGCTGGGGCTGCTGCTCCTGGAGGACAACCCCTACGGGGTGTTCAGTTCGGTGCGCCGTCCCACGCTCAAGTCCCTCGACACCGACCGGCGCGTCGTCTACCTGGGTTCCTTCGCGAAGACCGCCTTCCCGGGCGCCCGGGTCGGCTTCGTCGTCGCCGACCAGTTGGTGGCGGGCGCGGACGGCCGCCCGCCGGGGCTGCTCGCCGACGAACTGGCCAAGGTCAAGAGCATGGTCACCGTCAACACCTCCAGCCTGAGCCAGGCCGCGGTCGCCGGACTGCTCCTCCAGAACGGCGGCGGGCTGCGCGCGGCCAACGAGACCTCGGCACGCCACTACCAGGCCACCATGCGGTGTCTGCGGGAGACGCTCGCCGCCGAACTGCCGCCCGGCCCACCGGAGACGGCCGGGGTGCGCTGGAACGACCCCGACGGCGGCTTCTTCCTCACCCTCGACGTGCCGTTCGAGGCGGACGAGGCCGCGCTGGACGTGTCCGCGGAGAAGTACGGCGTCATCTGGACGCCGATGCGCCACTTCCACCTGGACGACGCGGGCGACCGGCAGATCCGGCTCTCCTGCAGCTACCTCACCACCGACCACGCCACCGAGGGGGCGACCCGGCTGGCCCGCTTCGTCAAGGACCGCTCAACGGCCTAGGCCGGTGTCCTGCACCAGCCCCGCCTCGTAGGCGATGATCGCCGCCTGCACCCGGTTGCGGACCTCCAACTGGGTGAAGATGGCGCTGACATACGTCTTGATCGTGCCCTCGACCAGGTGCAGCCGCTGCGCGATCTCCGCGTTCGACAGCCCGGCCCCCAGCATGCCGAGGACCTCCTGCTCCCGCTTGGTCAGCAGTGTGGTGCGCTCCCCGGACACCTCCGAGCGCGGCGAGGGCGCCCGGCGCAGCTCGGTCATCAGCCGCCGCGCCACCAGCGGGGAGAGGCAGGACCCCCCGGACGCCACGGCCCGCACGCCGGAGATCAGGTCGCGCGGGTCGGACGCCTTGAGGAGGAATCCGGCGACCCCCTGGTCGAGCGCGCGCTCGATGTACTTGTCCTCGCCGAAGGTGGTGAGGACGACGACCGCGGTGTCCGGGTTGGTGGTCCGCAGTTCACCCGCGGCCGTCAGGCCGTCCATCTCCGGCATCCGGATGTCGAGCAGCGCCACGTCGGGCCGGTGCTTGCGGGCCAGTTCGACCGCTTCCCGCCCGTCGGACGCCTCGGCGACCACCTCGATGCCCGGCTCGGTCGTCAGGATGGAGCGAACCCCGGCCCTGATGATGGTCTCGTCGTCGGCGAGCAGTACGCGAATCATCCGGTTCTTCCCTGGTGGTGAGAGGTGGTCGGTCAGAGCGTGTCCTTGGCCATGAGGACATCATCCTTGAAACACAGCCGGTACATGGTGTCGCCGAGGTCGAGGAGATTCCTGCTCGCCCGGTAGTACTCGCACGTCGCGCCGGTCGGCACGGCCGGCTCGGAGGTGACCGGCGGTGGTTTCCTGATCCGCCGGTCCGGCAGCACCGGCGCCAGTTCGTCGCGGGTCTCCCCGGTCCGTATCCCCGCGTAGTCCTCGGGGCTGAGCGACGTCGTCGCCGAGGTGAAGACGTAGAGCCCGCCGAGGAACGCCACGATGGCGGCACCGAGCACCACCGGGATCAACGCGGCCCGCCGCGCGTCGCGCCTGAGCCGCGCCCGGGTGCGCAGCAGCGCGGTCCGCGAGGCGCTGAGCCACGGCGCGGCGGACGCGGGCCGGGTCCCGTCGGCCTCGGCTCCGGCGCGCTGCCCGGTCGTAGCGGCCCCGGAATCCGCGTCCTCGCCGCCGCCGGCCGTGTCGTTCTCATCGGCGTGCGGTCCCGGATCGCCGGTGCCGGTGCCGGTGCCGGTGCCGGTGCCGGTGTCGCTGCCCGTGCCCGGTGGCTCGGTGTACCGCGACGGCGAGGACGCGCTGCGCGGCAGGCGCGCGTGCACCTCGAAGCCGCCGGCCCGCGGGCCCGTCCGCAGCGTGCCGCCCGCGAGCCGGACGCGCTCGTCGAGGCCGATCAGCCCGGACCCGCTGCCCGTCGCGGGCACGTCCGCGCCCTGCTCCGGCCGCTCGTTGACGACCGAGACCACGGTCTCGTCCGCCGTGTGCGTCACCCGTACGGCGATGGGGGCGCCCGGCGCGTGCTTGGCCGCGTTGGTCAGCGCCTCCTGCACCACCCGGTAGGCCGCGAGGTCGGACAGCAGCGGTGTGCCCGGCCGGTCCCGCGCCCCGTCCTCCTGGAACTCCACCGGCGTGCCCGACCGCTGGAAGCGGCGCACGAGCTGGGTGATGGACTCGTGGGCGGGGGTCAGCGAGGGCGTGGGATCCTCCCGCAGCAGCCCGATCACCTCGTGCAGCCGCTCGGTGGCCATCGTGCACCGCTCGCGCAACTGCCCGACGGACTCCCGGTGCTGCTCCGACAGCCCGGGGGCCAGTTCGAGCCCTCCGGCGAGCAGCGCCATCACGCTCAGCTCGTGGCCCAGGGAGTCGTGCATGTCCTGCGCGATCCGGGCCCGCTCCTTCAGCCGGGCCTGGTCGGCGATGTAGCGCTGGCGCCACTCCAGTTGCTCGGCGTGCTCCCAGCCGGCGTGGGTCAACGCGGTGCGCTGGCTCCACCAGTTGCCCGCCCACCAGGGCAGCACACAGGCGATGAACTCGGTCATCAGCAGGCTCAGCCAGTCCTTGGACTGGGCGACCGTGCTCACCAGCAGGAGCCCGGCCACCGCGACGCACAGGAACACCAGGTGCGCCGGCCACAGCCGGGTCAGTCTGCGACCCGCGAGACAGCTCAGCACCACCGTCGCCATGGCCGGCCACAGGCTGGCGCCGAACCACGGATAGAACAGCGTGAGGAGCGCCGCGAGCAGCAGCGACAGCAGCGGCGCGGTGCGCTGCACCACCACCGCGGCCGTGATGACCAGGCACGCGGTCAGCCAGCTGACCGGCGTCGTCACCAGCGCCTCGGTGCTGAACGCGGAGGGCGCCAACAGCACCATGAGCAGCACCAGATCGCCACGCCGGGCGAACGGGCGTTCGGAGCCCAGGACCCGCAGGAGCGATTCGGTTCGTCGGCGCACGGCCTGCCATCGGTGCATTCCAGCACGCTACAAGAGGGGTCGCGGCCTCCGGATCTGCCGAAAGTCGAATGCGGTCGTTGCCGATCGCCAGATGTTTTCGCCCTTCCCCTCTCCCTAGCGTTGAGGACGTGACTTTGGAAGGAGCCACCAGGCGATGATCACTTTGGACCGACTGACCAAGCGGTACGGCGACAAGACGGCCGTCTCGGACCTCTCGTTCGAGATCAACCCGGGAAAGGTCACCGGATTCCTCGGCCCGAACGGCGCGGGAAAGTCGACGACCATGCGCATGATCGTCGGTCTGGACGCGCCGACGTCCGGGCGGGCCCTTCTGGGCGGCAAGCGTTACGAGGAGCTGCGGCACCCGTTGCGCGAGGTCGGCGCCCTGCTCGACGCCCGCGCCGGCCACCCCGGCCGCTCGGCCCACCAGCACCTGCTCGGCCTGGCGCGCAGCAACGGCATCCCGGCCGCCCGGGTCGCCGAGGTCCTGGAGACCGTCGGCCTGACCGAGGTGGCGAAGAAGCGCATCGGCTCCTTCTCCCTCGGCATGGGCCAGCGGCTCGGGATCGCCGCGGCCCTGCTGGGCGACCCCAAGGTGCTGCTCTTCGACGAGCCGGTCAACGGCCTCGACCCGGACGGTGTGCGCTGGGTCCGCGAGCTGATGCGCTCCCTGGCCGCGGAGGGCAGGACGATCTTCGTCTCCAGTCACCTGATGAGCGAGATGCAGGAGACCGCCGACCACCTCCTGGTCATCGGCCGCGGAAAGATCATCGCCGACGCGCCGATCGAGGAGGTCATCGCGGGCAGCTCGCTGACCGCCGTCCGGGTCCGGACCCCGCAGCCCGACGTGCTCAGGCGGGAGTTGCTGGAGTTCGGTCTGCGGATCGAGCCGGACGCCGGCTCGGAGCCCGACGAACTCCTCGTCGTCGGCGGCACCCTGGAGGAGATCGGCGACCTGGCGTTCCACCACCGCGTCCCCATCCACGAACTCAGCATGCGCAAGGCCAGCCTGGAACAGGCGTACATGGAACTCACCGCCGCGAGCGTGGAGTACGGCTCTCCCGCGCTCTCCCAGGTCACCGAAGTCCCGGACCACCAGAAGGCGTAACTGGATATGACTACTACAACCGTCCCCAAGCTCGTGGGCCCTGTGAAGGGCGGCGGCTTCAAGGGCGCCGTCGCGTTCGAGTGGACCAAGTTCTGGAGCGTCCGGGCCACCTGGTGGAACCTGGTCGTCGGTCTGCTGCTCACCGTGGGCTTCGCCGCCATCGTCGGCGCGTCGGCCGACGCCAGCGCGAAGAAGGGCGTCGACGTCACGATGCCGGCCCCGCACCACGCCTCGCAGGCCTTCCTCATCTCCCAGCTGACCATCGTGGTGCTGGCCACTCTCGTCCTCACCAGCGAGTACTCCAGCGGCTCCATCCGCACCACGCTCCAGAGCGTTCCCAAGCGCGGCCGGATGCTCCGCTCCAAGACCCTGGTGATCGCCGCGGTCGTGGTCGTCGCCGGCTTCGTCTTCAGCCTGCTGGCCACCATGGTGGCCGCGCCCCTGATGGGCGACTACGGCGACTACACCGGCGGCCAGTTGTTCGGCACCGCGCTCGGCGCCGGGGTCTACCTCGCCCTCCTCGCCGTGATGGCCATCGGACTCGGCACCGTCCTGCGCAGCGCCGCGGGCACCATCACGACCCTCATCATGGTGCTGCTCGCGCTGCCCCAACTGATGGGCGTCGTCGGCGCCAAGTGGCTGGAGACCGCCTCCGACTACATGCCCAGCGTCGCCGGCACCGTCCTGCTGACCCAGGACAGCGACCCGTACGGCGGCGGAACCGCCCTGCTGGTCCTCCTGCTGTGGGCGCTGGCCGCCTACGTCGCCGGCTCCGCGGTCCTGCGCCGCCGAGATGCCTAGGACACCCGTACTCCTCCCCCCACGGAAGAGGAAGGGGCCGCACTCCGCCAGCCGGGGTGCGGCCCCTTCGCCGTGTCCCCTTCGCCGTGTCCGGGCGGGGCGGGATAGCGGTGCGATAAGGGGCCCATAGCGGGCCTCGCCAAGGTGGTTGAGCCGCATCCTCACCCCACCTTGGAGGCCGTCCCATGCGCACCACGACGAAGACCAGGACCACCCTCGCCGCCCTCGGTTCGGCGCTCGCGCTCGGCATCGCCGCCGCCCCCGCCCAGGCGGCCCCCGCGGACAAGCCGCAGGTGCTCTCCTCGTTCACGCAGACCAGCGCGTCCAGCCAGAACGCGTGGCTCGCGGCCAACCGCAACCAGTCCGACTGGGCCGCCTACGGATTCGACTGGTCGACCGACCGGTGCACCCAGGCGCCCGACAACCCCTTCGGCTTTCCCTTCGACAACTCCTGTGCGCGCCACGACTTCGGCTACCGCAACTACAAGGCGGCCGGCCAGTTCGACGCCAACAAGAGTCGCATCGACAGCGCCTTCTACGAGGACATGAAGCGCGTCTGCACCGGCTACACCGGCGAGAAGAACACGGCCTGCAACAGCACCGCCTGGACCTACTACCAGGCGGTCAAGATCTTCGGCTGAGCGGGAGCGGAAGCGGGACCGGGTCCTGGCCGAGGAGAGGAAGACGGATGCGCAGCGTCGTCATCGTGGGCGCCGGGGTGATCGGCCGCTCCGTGGGGCTCGCACTGCGACGGCACGGCGTGACCACCTACCTGGACGACGCCGACCCCGAGGCGGCGCTGGCCGGCGAACGCTGCGGGGCGGGCTTCGCCGCGCGTCCCCCGCGGCAGGCCGACATCGCGGTGCTCGCGGTGCCGCCCGACCAGGTCGCCCCGGTCCTCGCCGAGCACCAGAAACTCGGCACGGCCCGCTGCTACACCGACGTCTCCGGCGTCAAGGTACGACTGCACCGGGAGGTCAGGGCATACGGCTGCGACCTGACCTCGCTGGTCAGCGGCGCCCCCGTGGTCGGCGGCGGAGTGAGCCCGGCGCAGCCCAGGGCCGACCTCTTCGACGGCAGGCCCTGGGCACTCACCCCCACCGAGGCCACCGGGAACCTCGCCCTGAACTGCGCGCTGGAACTGGTCGCGCTGTGCGGGGCGGTCTCGGTGCTGCTCGACCCCGAGGCCCACGACCGTGCCGTCGCCCTCGTCTCGCACGCGCCGCACCTGGTGGCGAGCCTCGGGGGCGCCCCCGGCGGGGGGGCGGGGGGCGTGGGGCCCGCGGGCGGGGCGGGGGCCCCCCCCGCCCCGGCCCACCAGCGCGCCGCGCGCGCCCCCCGCCTCCCGCGCCCCCCCCCCCCCCGGGGGGGGCCCCCCGCGCGCCCGCCGGGGGGGGGGGGCCCCCCGCCTCGGCCGTACGGCTGGCCGGCCAGGACCTGCGCGACGTCACCAGGACCGCGGACGGCAACCCCGAGATGTGGGCGGAGACCCTGACCGCCAACGCCGGTCCCGTCGCCGACCAGTTGGACGACTGGGCGGCCGAGGCGCAGGCGATGGCCCGCGAACTGCGGGACGCCGCCCGGTCCGGGGACGCCACCGGGCCGGTCCGGCTGCGGGAGACCCTGCGCTTCGGCGTGGCGGGACGGGCCCGCATCCGGGAGCCGGACACACCCCGGCCCTGAGACCGAGGACCACGGACCACCGTACGGACGGCACCACCGCACGGACTGGCACCACCGACGGAAAGGACCCGACCATGCGCGGAATCCTGCGCGCCACGGCACTCACCGCGGCGATCGGCGCGGCCGCCCTGCTCCCGCCGACGGCGGCCTCCGCCACGCCCGGCTGTGTGACGGACAGCGAGACCGAGGACTTCGCCAGGGGCGAGATCACCGTCTGTGTCAGTGACGACGGCGTACGCGTGACCGGCCATGTCGAGGACCTCAAGCCCGGCGGCCCCTTCACCGGCGGCGACTCCGCCTGCGTGGCCTGGTCGATCGACTGGCAGACGGCCACCGGAGCCACCTCCAGCAGCAGCCACATGGCCTGCCCCCACTTCCCGGGCGGCGAGGCGTACGTCGAATTCGACTACGACCCGACCGAATCGGAGCACGGCCCGAAGAACGTCACCGGGGTGCGGGACACGAGCCTCGCGACGATCTTCATGTGACGGGTCAGACGAAAGTCGAGGCGTATCACCGTTCGGCCCACGGAGATCGCACAGAGTCCTGTCGACCAAGGTCATGAATCCGCCGTCCCCGCTTTCACCTCGCCTTTTCCACTCCTAACGTCATCAGTGTTCCTGCTTCCGACGAAGTGAGCGCCGATGACGAAGGTGACCCGGGCCGGCCGTCCGGCGCGTCGATGCGCCGCCCTCGTGGCCGCGCTGCTGCTGGCCGTCGCGCCCTCCTACGCGGGCGGGCGGAGCGCGGCCGCCGCCCCGGCCCCGAAGGTGGCGCGGGCCGCGCCCACCGCCCTGCCCGCGCCGACCGGCGCCCTGCCGGTCGGCCTGCGCACCACACAGCTGAGCGACACCTCCCGGCGCGACCCGTGGAACCCCGGCCGGCACCGCGAGCTGACGGTCTCGCTCTGGTACCCCGCGCTCCCCTCCCGGGCGCCGCACGCCTCCTACGTCACCGCGCGGGAGTCGGAGCTGATCCTGCGCTTCCACGGCGTGCGGGGCGTACCCGCCGACCTGCTCAGCCGCACCCGCGTCCACGCGCGCCTGGCCCCGCCGCCGCTGCCCGCGCCCCCGCGCGGCCTGCCCCTCGTCCTGCTGTCACCGGGCTTCACGCTGCCCCGCACCTCGCTGACCGGGCTCGCGGAGGAGCTGGCGAGCCGGGGTTACGCCGTCGCCGCCGTCGACCACGCCTACGAGGCCGCGGCCATCAGCCACCCCGACGGCCGCGTGACCGGCTGCCTGGCCTGCGAACAACGCCCGGAGGGCGCCCGGGTGGCCGCCGTCCGCGCCGCCGACCTCCGCTTCCTGCGCGAGCGGCTGCTCCGGTCGCCCGGCGCCGCGGGGCTGCCGCCGCTGGACCCGTCACGGGTGGCGGTGGTGGGCCACTCCATGGGCGGCGCCGCGGCCTTCGAGGCGCTGCGCACCGACGCCGGCTTCGCCGCCGCGGCCAACCTGGACGGCACCGTGCACACCGCCGGGAAGAGCCCGGTGGACCGGCCGTTCCTGCTGCTCGGCGCGGGCGAGCACGGCCGCCCCGGCGCCGACGCCACCTGGGGGCGGGCCTGGCGGGACCTGTCCGGTCCGCGCCGCTGGCTCTCGGTGCGCGGCGCGGGGCACCTGTCCTTCACCGACTACGCCCCGCTCCTGGAGCGGACCGGCGCGGCGGGCCCCGAGGTCACGCTCGGCGCGGCGGACGCCCAGCGGATCACCCGGGAGCTGGTGGTGGCCTTCCTCGACGAGCGGCTGCGCCGGCACGGCCCCCGCCTCGACACGGCGGCCCGGCACGACCCGGAGGTCGTCGACCACGGCCGCTGAGCGGCCCGCGGCGGCCCCCGGCGGCCCGCGGAAAAACGGATCGATATCGGAAGGAAAAACGGCACCCGTACCTTGACGGAGGTCGGCAGGGTCCGCAACCCGCGCAGAGTCTTGCCCGACGCTCCCGGAAGGAATGCGAAGTGACCAATCCGTTCGAAGACGCAGACGGCCGCTATCTCGTGCTGGTCAATGATGAGGGGCAGCACTCGCTGTGGCCGTCCTTCGTGGACGTGCCCGCCGGGTGGACGGTCGCCTTCGGGGAGTCCGACCGGGAGGCGTGCCTGGAGTACGTGGAGAAGAACTGGACGGACATGCGGCCCAGGAGCCTCGTGGAGGCGATGAGCGCCGGCAACTGACGCCCCGGCACGACGCGACGGCCCGTACGACCCCGGCAGGGGGGGTCGGGCCCGCGTCGGGACCCGGAAAGTAGGTGGCCACCCCCCACCCGGGGGCGGGCGCCCGGCGC
>NZ_JBHXNW010000025.1:17550-29582 GCF_042717365.1 Streptomyces sp. NPDC058534 | reverse complement strand
CCCCGGCAGGGTCGTACGGGCCGTCGTCGTACCCGGATCAGTCGGTGCCCACCCCGCACGGGGTGCCGGCCGCCAGGCAGTGGAAGGCGTGCAGCCGCACCAACTCCTGCCACCGGTAGCGCATCTCGCCCCAGGCGCTGCGGCCCACCGCCTCCACGAGCTGGGCGTCGACCAGCGTCTCGATCAGGTCCTCGGCCTCCAGCAGATCCGTGCCGAGCACCTTCGCCGCCTCCGCGGCCTCGAAGTCCGAGTCGTCGAGACGGCTCAACTCCCGGTAGGCGGACGCCACCCTGGGATCCAGGTCCCGCATGCTGCGGTCCAGCCGGGCGCGCAACGAGTCGTCCCCGATGCTGAGTTCCGTCAGCCGGTCGCCCGAGCGCTCCAGGCGGCGGACCAGATCGAGGACCCGCCAGTGCGTCTTGGTGAGCAGCCGGGCCGCGGCGGCCCGCAGCGCCAGCGGGGTGTGCCCGCACAGCGCGGCGAGCCGGCTGGTCGCCTCGGGGGAGTCCTCCGCCCTGGCGTCCCGCAGCACACTGGTCAGCGTCTCCCGGGACTCGTCGTCCGACAGCGGCGCGACGCGCAGCCGCAGGGCGCGGTACTTCTGCATCAGCTCGTCCAGGTTGGCCCGGCCGGTGATGAGGACGCAGCACCCGCCGCTCGTGGGCAGCAGATGACGCACCTGGGCGTACGACGAGGCGTGGTCGAGCACGATCAGGACGCGCCTGCCCTCCAGCATCCCGCGATACCGCTCGGCCGCGTCCGCGGGTTCGGCGGGCAGCGGGCCCTCGACGCCCAGTTGGCGCAGGAACTGGTGGAGCACACCCAGCGTGTCGCCCTCCCGGAGGTCGGCGAAGAGCTGCCCGTCGGGGAATCTGTGGGCTGTGCGGTGCGCCCAGTTGACAGCGAGGCTCGTCTTTCCGATTCCGGGACTTCCGGTGATGTAGGCGATGGGGGATGGATTCTGTGCGGATCCGTCGAGCAGCACATCATCCATCAGCCACTGCTCCCGACTACGCCCGATGAAGTAGGCGTCGCTTTCCGGAAGCTGACTGGGAACGGTCTGCTGTCTGCCCCTTTGCGGCGCCGCTATGCCGGGGACGTCGAGCTGTGGGAATTCGTCCCGGAGGATCGAGTCGTGCAGCGACTGGAGGTCGGTGCCCAGTTCGAGACCGATCTCTTCGATGGAGTGCCGCATTCCGTCGCGGAATGTCGTCAGCGCCTCCGCCCGCCGGCCCGAACGGTACTGGGCGAGCATCAGGTAGTAGCGCAGCCGGTCCCGCAGCGGGCAGGCGCCGACCAGTGCCTGGAGTTCGCCCAGCACGGCCTGGTGCTCGCCGAGTTGGAGGCGCAGCGCCATGTGCTGCTCCACGGCCAGCATCCGCTGTTCGTCGAGGCGGGCCGCCTCGGTCTCGGCGAAGGGCGCGTAGACGCCGCCGAGCGCGGGGCCGCGCCACAGCGCCAGCGCCTGGCGCAGTGCCTCCGCCGCCGGTGCCGGGCGGTTCTCCACCGTCAGCTCCGTTGCGCGGGCGACCAGTTGCTCGAAACGGAGCGAGTCGAGCGAGTGGCCGCTGAGGCTGAGCATGTAGCCGGGCGTGGCCGTGATGATGGTTTCCTGGTCCCAGCCCGCGGTACGGAAGATCTTGCGCAGAGTGGCGATGCAAATGGCCACCTGAGTGCGCGCCGTGCTCGGCGGACGCCCGTTCCAGACTTTCTCTATCAGGGAATCAAAGGAGACGACCTGATTGAACGAGAGAAGCAGGGCGGAGAGTACGGCCCGTTGCCTGGGACCGCCCACCGTAAGACCTCGGCCGTTCATATGTACTTCGAGCGGCCCGAGCACTCCGAATTCGAGACCGACGGCGGGTATTTCCTTTTGGGAGTTCTCCGCATTGCCGATTCTCTTGTATATCGGTTCTATCAGCCGAAGATCCATGACCTCTTGATACCCCCGCGTCAAGTTTTGCTGATGTCTGCGTGCTGAAATGCTCCGGATCTTCCGGGTGCCGCGGACATGAAAACTGCGCGAAGGTCGGGTCAGCCGGGTTCGCCGCTGGTAGGGCCCTCGTCACCATGTCACTCACCTCCGGATCCGGTTGCTTCGTCAGGAGTTCCTGGGTTGTGTGAGTTCCTCACTTCCGCTCGGGTCCATGCGCCCGGCCCGGTGGCCGGGCGGCAGTGTGAGGGAGAGCGTCGCGAATGTCACTGTTGTGGTCGCCGGCGCGGCACCGCCTGCGGCTCGGCCCAATGTGACCTGCGGATTTTATCCGTCGTAGCTGGCTCCCCCCTGCCTGCAGTCGAATAATACGGATCTTCTTTGACTCCAACACTCAACTTTCGTCAGGTCTCTGCCATGGCTTTGGTTAGGGCGTCGTTTCTTATTCCCCCGGGGCTGGGATCCGGCCCCACGGTTACCCGTCGGTCACCTTCCCTGCGGATTGTGTAAACAACGTGAACTCCGCTGGTGGCGGCCGATGTCGTGGCCCGCCCCGGCCGGCGCGGCCGGGTGGGGCGGGGGCGCTCCGGAGCCGTCGCGTCCGGTCGCACCGGTGCGGAGGTTTGGCTGGATCGTGACGCCCGTGGCGTCAGGAAGCCGTACAGACGAAAGGGACGCCCGGCACGGACCGGGCGTCCCTTCCTCTCACCGGGCGGTACGGGGGACGACCGCCCGGTCGCTCACTCGGCGTCGAGCCCGCGCCGCATGCGGGCCCAGACCACCTCCAGTACCAGTCCGGCGACCGCCGCACAGGCGACCGCCGTCCACGGAGCGGCGACACCGACCAGCTTCAGCTGGAAGAACTCCTGGAGCCACGGCACCACCAGCACCACCGCGAAGCTCACCGCCATGGTCAGCACCAGCAGCACCCGCCACCAGGTGTACGGGCGGGCGATGATGGCCAGGGCCCACAGCGCGGTCAGGAACAGTGCGAGGGTCGCCGCCGAGGTCTCGGCGTCCAGGTTGTCGTCGTACACGGACCGGGCGATCAGGTAGGCCACCGAGGTCGCGGTGGCCGCGAGCACGCCGGCCGGGATCGCGAACCTGAGGACGCGGCCGACGAAGTTGGTCCGGGCACGCTCCGTGTTGGGGGCGAGCGCGATGAAGAACGCGGGGATGCCGATGGTCAGGGAGCCGACCAGGGTGATGTGGCGCGGCAGGAACGGGTAGGGCACCTGGGCGAGCACGACGACCAGCGCCATCACCACCGAGTACACGGTCTTGGTGAGGAACAGGTTGGCCACCCGCTCGATGTTGCCGATCACCCGGCGCCCCTCCGCGACCACCGAGGGCAGCGCGGAGAAGTTGTTGTTCAGCAGGACGATCTGCGCGACCGCCCGGGTGGCCGGGCTGCCCGAGCCCATCCCCACGCCGATGTCCGCGTCCTTGAGCGCGAGGACGTCGTTGACGCCGTCGCCGGTCATCGCCACGGTGTGGCCGCGCGACTGGAGGGCGCCCACCATGTCCCGCTTCTGCTGCGGCCCGACCCGCCCGAAGATGGAGTTCTCCTCGACGGCGTCGGCCAGTTCCTTCGGGTCCTCGGGCAGGAACCGGGCGTCCACCGGCCGCTCCGCTCCCGGCAGTGACAGGCTCGACGCGACGGCGCCCACCGAGACGGCGTTGTCGCCCGAGATCACCTTCGCCGTCACGCCCTGGTCGGCGAAGTACCGCAGGGTGGCCGGCGCCTCCTGCCGCACCCGCTGCTTGATGACGACGAGCGCGGCGGCCGTGACCGCGTCGGGTACGGCGGCGGGGTCGTCCATGAGCGCGTCCAGCGGCCTCGAACAGCGCGCGAGGAGCAGCACGCGCAGCCCCCGCGCCCCGTAGGAGTCGGCGGCGGTGAGCACCGAGTGGCCGGCCGGCAGCATCGCGTCCGGCGCCCCGAGCAGCCACGCCGACTCGGTGCCGGACGGCTCGACGAAGGAGGCGCCGCTCCAGCGCCGCGCGGACGAGAACGGCGCGGTGGCGGTGCGCCGCCAGCCCTCGGGAGCGGGGTAGGCCTCGATGATCGCCTGGAGGCTGGAGTTGGGACGTTCGTCGGCGGCGCCGAGCGCGCCGAGCACCGCCTCGACCGGCACGTCCGGCAGCAGTGGCAGGACCTCGTCGATGTCCATCGACGCCTCGGTGAGCGTGCCCGTCTTGTCCAGGCAGACCGTGTCCACCCGGGCCAGCCCCTCGATCGCGGGCAACTCCTGGACGAGGCACTGCTTCTTGCCGAGCCGGACCACACCGACCGCGAAGGCCAGGGAGGTCAGCAGCACCAGGCCCTCGGGAACCATGGGGACGAGACCGCCCACCATGCGCCGGATCGCCTCCGAGAAGTTGTCGTCGTTCACCACGAACTGCGTGATGATCAGCGCGATGCCCGCCGGAACGATCGCCCAGGTGACGAACTTCAGGATCCGGTCGATGCCGTTGCGCAGCTCGGAGTTGACCAGGCTGAAGCGCTTGGCCTCCTCGGCGAGCTGCGAGGCGTACGCCTCCCGGCCCACCCGGGTGGCGGTGAACGCCCCCGATCCGGCGACCACGAAACTGCCGGACATCACCGGGTCGCCGGGCTGCTTGACCACCGGGTCGGCCTCGCCGGTGAGCAGCGACTCGTCGACCTCCAGGCTGTCGCCCGAGGTGACCGTGCCGTCCACCACGATCTTGTCGCCCTGACCGAGGTCGATGGTGTCGTCGATGACGATCTCGGAGGCGCTCAGCTCGACCCGCTGCCCGTCCCGCCAGACCCGCGGCCGGCTCTCACCGACGATCGCGAGCTGGTCCAGGGTCCGCTTGGCGCGCACCTCCTGGATGATGCCGATCAGTGTGTTGGCGAGGATGACCCCGCCGAACAGTCCGTCCTGCACCGGCCCGACGATCATCACGATGACGAACAGCACGCCGATGATCCCGTTGATCCGCGTGAACAGGTTGCCGCGGACGATCTCGCCGATGCTGCGGCTCGACCGGGCCGGCACATCGTTGACCTGCCCCGCCGCGACCCGTTCGGCGACCTCCGCCGCGCTCAGGCCGACTCTCCCGCCGACGCGTGTCGTGCCCCCCGGCTCGTCCAACTGGTTCTTCATCCCTGACGCCCTCCCGGGCTCGACTCCGCGCTCAGTTCCGGTCTCGGCTGCGTCCCCCGCCAAGTGACTGTAGGAGCCCGCCATCCACCGCCACCAGGCACGAACGACGTCTCTTCCGCCTTACTTTCGACAGGGACGGCTCTTGGCCCGGCGGGGCGAAAACCGATCGATATCGAGCAGAAAGTCGACGCTCCTAGCGTCGTGCCCGCACGCCCGGCGGGCATCGCGTTGGCCCGCGCCCACCCCCACCCGAGGAGATCCCGACGCATGCACGCACAGACGAGCGGACACCCCGTGACCGGGGACGACGTGCGGGGACAGCTGGCGGAACTGCGGCGGTACCACCCCGAGTTGCACGCCCTCGCCGACCCGCGGCGGATCGCCGCCTGGGAGGCGGCCTGGGACGCCACCCTGCCGTGGCACGACGACTTCGGCGCCGACGGCGAGGGCAGCCGGGGCGTGGAGTACGTGCAGGCCCAGACCCTCAACCGGCGGGCCCGCGAGACCGGGATCAGGAAGCTCCTCGGCTTCGCCGACACCGCCCGCCGCACGCCGGACGGCGAGCGGCCCGTCCTGGTCGACCTGCTGGGCGGGGACGGGCTGGTCCGCAAGGTGTGCGAGGACCTGGGCATCGGCGACTTCAACATCCTCACCTGCGACGCGTCCCCCCACATGGTGACGACGGCGTGGGCGGCGGGCGTACCCGCGCTGCTCCAGCGGGCCGAGCAGCCGCTGCTGCGCGACCGCAGCGTGGACGCCGTACTCCTGGCCTACGGCTCGCACCACGTGCCGCCCTCGGACCGCCAGACGGTGGCCACCGAGGCGCGCCGGATGCTCCGCCCCGGCGGCACGTTCGTCCTGCACGACTTCCTGGTCGGGTCCCCCGTGGACGTGTGGTTCGAGGAGGTCACCGACGTGTACTCGGCGACCGGCCACAAGTTCCTGCACTTCACCCGGGACGAGATCGACGGATACCTGGAGAAGGCCGGCTACGACCACCGCGAGGTCGTGGAGATCGACGACCCGTACACCGCCGTCGGCGCCACCCCCGAGGAGGCCGAGCTGGAGATCGGCCGGTACCTGCTCAACATGTACGGGCTGGTCAAGGTCTTCGAGGGCCGCACCGAGACCGAGGCGTACCGCTGGGTCGCCGAGACCGCGAAGGCCGTCTTCCGCTACCCGGACACCCCGGGCTCCCTCACCTCCTGCGCACTGCGCCGGGAGGAGGCCAGCGGCGGCTGGCGCGTCACCATCCCCCGGCGCGCCGTCGTCGGAGTGGGCCGGGTCTCCGCCGCCGCCGGGAAGGCGGCATGACCACCCACGCCGCAGGGACGCGCACCGCGGACGCACAGGACGCACAGGACGCACAGGACGCACCGGATACGCCGGACGCACCGGATACGCCGGACGCACCGGGCGCACTTGGCGCACCGGGCACACCGGATGCACCCGATGCGTCGGACGCACCCGATGCACAGGACGCCCGGGAGGCGGCCGAGGCGGCCCGCGTCACCGTCCCGGACCGCTCCGCCGCCGCGGCACTGGCCCGGGAGCACGACGTCATCCCGCTCCACCAGGAGTTCCTGGACGACGCCATCAGCCCCGTCACCGCCTTCTCCCAGCTGTGCGGAGAGGACGAGGCGGGCTTCCTGCTGGAGAGCGTGCCCGTCTCCGGCGGGGTGGCACGCTACTCGTACGTCGGCCACCGCCCTGTCCCGCTGGACCTGCCCGGCGGCGACCCGCTGACCGCGCTGCGCGCCTTCCTGGCCCGGTCCGCGGCCCCGGTGCGCGGACTGCCGCCGTTCCACGGCGGGATCGTCGGCTACCTCGGCTACGAGGCGGCCCGCCACTTCGAGGACCTGCCCCTCGCCGAGGGACCGCCGCCCGGCCTGCCCGAGTCCGCCTTCCTGGCCGCCGACGACCTCGTGGTCTTCGACCACGCCACCCGGCGCGTCCTGCTGATGACCCTGTACCGCCCGGCCCTGGAGTCCTACGACGACGCCGTCGCCCGGATCACGCACCTCAACCGCAGGCTGCGCGAGGCGGACCGGCCCGCCGGGTTCGCCGGCCGGCCGCTCGCCGACACCGCGCCCGCGGACACCGAGACGGACGGCTGGACCGCCAACCTCACCGAGGCGGAGTTCACGGACCGCGTCGCCCGCGCCCGCGAGCACATCGCGGCAGGCGACGCCTTCCAGATCGTGCTCTCCCGGCGGCTGAGCAGACCCCTGCGCGCCGCACCGCTCGACCTGTACCGGCATCTGCGGGCGACCAACCCCTCGCCGTACATGTACCACCTGAGCCTCGGCGGCGGCCGGCACATCATCGGCGCCTCGCCCGAACTCCTCGTCAAGGCGACCGGCCGCACGGTACGCACCCGGCCGCTGGCCGGCACCCGCCCCCGGCACCCCGACCCCGCCGAGGACCTGCGGCTGGAGCGGGAACTGCTCGCCGACGAGAAGGAGCGTGCCGAGCACGTGATGCTGGTCGACCTCGGCCGCAACGACCTCGGCCGGGTCACCGAGCCGGGCACCGTCCGGGTGGAGCGGCTCATGCGCGTCGAGCGCTTCTCCCACGTGATGCACCTGTCGTCCACCGTCGCCGGGCAGCTCGCACCGGGCCGGGACGCGCTGGACGCCCTGCGCTCCGCCTTCCCCGCCGGCACCCTCTCCGGGGCGCCCAAGATCCGGGCCATGGAGATCATCGCCGAGCTGGAGCCCGAGCGGCGCGGCGTGTACGGCGGCGCCCTCGGGTTCGTCGGCGCGGACGGCCTGACCGACTTCGCGATCGCGCTGCGCACCATGGTCGTCGCCGACGGGCAGGTGCACGTGCAGGCGGGCGCGGGGATCGTCGCCGACTCCGACCCGGCCGCCGAGTTCCGCGAGACGCTGCACAAGTCGCGGGCCATGCTCACGGCCGTACGGCGGGCGGAGGCCGGGACATGAGCGCCCCGCACGGAGCCCGCCCGGGTGCCGGGCCGCGGGTCGCGGTGGTCGACAACTACGACTCGTTCACCTACAACCTCGTCCACTACGTCGCCGAGCAGGGCGGCCGACCCACGGTCTTCCGCAACGACGCCGTCGGCCTCGCCGACCTCGCCGCGTTCGACCTGCTGCTGCTCTCGCCCGGCCCCGGCACCCCGGACGAGGCGGGGATCTGCGTCGAAGCGGTCCGCGCACTCGGCGCGCGGCTGCCGATCCTCGGCGTCTGCCTGGGCCACCAGAGCATCGCGGCGGCCTTCGGCGGCTCGGTGGTGCGCGGCGAGCAGGTGCACGGCAAGGCCTCCGCGGTGCACCACGACGGCAGCGGCGTCCTCGCCGGCCTGCCCGACCCCTTCACCGCCACCCGGTACCACTCGCTCGTGGTCGCGCCCACCGGTCTGCCGGACGAGCTGGTCGTCACGGCCCGCACGGCGGACGGCACGATCATGGGCCTGCGCCACCGCGAGCACCCCGTCCACGGGGTGCAGTTCCACCCGGAGTCGGTGCTCAGCCCTGACGGCAAGCAGCTGATCGCGAACTTCCTGGAGTGCGCTGATGATTGAGTCCCTGAGAACGCTCGTACGGCGCCCCCTCACCGAGGGCGAGGCCGCCGAGGCGATGCGCGTGATCATGCGCGGCGAGGCCACGGCGGCCCAGATCGCCGGGTTCGCGCTGGCCGTCACGGTGCGCGGCGCGTCCGTGGACGACCTGGTCGGCATGGCCCGCGCCGCCCAGGAGTTCGCCACGCCCGTACCGTGCGCGGGCGACCTGCTCGACACCTGCGGAACCGGTGGCGACGGGCTGAACACCTTCAACATCTCCACCGCGTCCGCGATCGTCGCCGCCGCCTGCGGGGTGCGGGTCGCCAAGCACGGCAACCGCAGCGCCTCCTCTGCCTGCGGCAGCGCCGACGTGCTGGAGGAGCTGGGCATCCGCATCGACCTCGGCGCCGAGGAGGCCGCGGCCTGCCTGGACCGCGCCGGGATCACCTTCCTGTTCGCCCCGGTCTTCCACCCGGCCTTCCGGCACACGGCGGGCCCGCGCCGGGAACTGGGCGCCCGGACCGTCTTCAACCTGCTCGGGCCGCTGTGCAACCCGTCGGGCGCCCGGCTGCGCACCCTGGGCGTGCCGAGCCGGGAGCTGGTGGAACCGATGACCGAGGTCCTCGACCGGCTCGGCGTCACCAGCGCCCTGGTCTTCCACAGCGAGGACGGCATGGACGAACTGAGCACCGGCGCACCCGCGCACATGGTCGAGCTGCGCGACGGCCGGCGCACCACCCACCGCTTCGACCCCGCGGACCACGGACTGGCCAGGTCCCGCCCCGGCGACCTGGCCGGCGGCGACCGCGCCGTCAACGCGGCCGTCGTCCGCCGCGTCCTGGCCGGTGAGCGCGGCCCCGCGCGGGACGTCGTGCTGCTCAACGCCGCCGCGGCCCTGCGCGTCGCCGACCTGGCCGGCACCTGGCCCGAGGGCCTGCGCCTGGCCGCGTCCGCCGTGGACGGCGGCGCCGCCGCCGACCTGCTCGACCGCTGGACCCGCGCCTCCTGGCAGCGCGCGGACATGGAGGTACCGGCATGAGCATCCTCGCCACCCTGGTCGCCGACGCGGAACTCCAGACGCGGCGCCGGCGCACGGCGCGCCCCGAGGCGGAACTGGCCGGCCTGGCCGCCGCCGCGCCCCCCGCCCGGGACTTCGCCGCCGCCCTGCGCGAACCGGGCCTCGGCGTCATCGCCGAGATGAAGCCCCGCAGCCCCTCCAAGGGCCCGCTCACCGACGACTACCGGCCCGCCGAACTGGCCCGCGCCTACCAGGGCGGCGGCGCGCACGCCCT
The DNA here is from genome assembly GCF_042717365.1 of Streptomyces sp. NPDC058534. NCBI lineage: Bacteria > Bacillati > Actinomycetota > Actinomycetes > Kitasatosporales > Streptomycetaceae > Streptomyces > Streptomyces sp. NPDC058534. The sequence goes on along the minus strand of NZ_JBHXNW010000025.1, from coordinate 19,703 downwards.
GTCGGTGCTCACCCACGAGGCCGGCTTCGGCGGCAGCCCCGAGCACCTGGCCGTCGCCCGCGCCGCCTGCGACCTGCCCGTGCTGCGCAAGGACTTCGTCACCGACGAGTACCAGATCCTGGAGGCCCGCGCGCTCGGCGCCGACGCCCTGCTGCTGATCGTCGCCGCGCTGAGCCAGGAGCGGCTGGCCGAACTCCTCGCCCACACCCGGGCACAGGGTATGGAGGCGCTGGTCGAGGTGCACGACGAGCGGGAGGTGGACGTGGCCCTCGCGGCGGGCGCCGACATCATCGGCGTCAACCACCGCGACCTGCGGGACTTCTCGATCGACCGGACCCTTTCGGCCCGGCTGCGCGGGCGGGTGGGCGCCGGACGCGTCATGGTCGGGGAGAGCGGCGTACGCGGCGCGACGGATGCCCGCGCGCTGGAAGGGGCCGGGGTCGACGCGGTCCTGGTCGGAGAACTGCTCATGCGGGCCGGGGATCCCGGTGCCACGATCAAGGAACTGGTCGGATGACGGCGAGCGACACCCACACGACACGACGGGCGGCCCCGGACGGGACCCGGACGGCGGACGGAGGCGGACGGGCCGCGTGGAGCCCGGACTCGTGGCGTAGCCGCCCGGCCGCCCAGCAGCCGGACTGGCCCGACCCGGAGGAGCTGCGCGGGGTGGAGAACACCCTCGCGCTGCGGCCCCCGCTGGTGCTCCCCGAGGAGATCCTCGACCTGCGCCGCTCGCTGGCCCAGGTCGCGGCGGGGGAGGGCTTCCTGCTCCAGGCGGGCGACTGCGCCGAACGGTTCGGCTCCTGCACCGAGGCCGGGGTGCGCGGCAAGCTGCGGGTGATCCTCCAGGTGGCCATCCTGCTCACCTACGGATCCGGTCTGCCGGTGGTCAAGGTGGGCAGGATCGCCGGCCAGTTCGGCAAGCCCCGCAGCCGGCCCACGGAGACCGTCGACGGCGTCGAACTGCCCGCGTTCCGCGGCGACATCGTCAACCGGCCCGAGTTCACCGCCGAGGCCCGCCGCCCGGACGCCGGCCGGCTGCTGAGCGCCTACCACCACGCGTCGGCGGCCCTGAACGTACTGCGCGCGCTGACCCTCGGCGGCTACGCCGACCTGGGCCAGGTGCACGACTGGAACCAGGAGTCCGTCCGGCGCAGCGCCGCGGGACAGCGCTACGAGAAGGCCGCCGACGACATCACCTGGGCCCTCAGGTTCATGTCCGCGTGCGGCCTGGACACCCGCTCCCAGGCGGCCCTGCACCAGGTGCAGCTCTACACCTCGCACGAGGCGCTGCTGCCGCAGTACGAACAGGCGCTGATCCGGTACGACGAGAAGCGGCGCGGCTGGTTCGACACCAGCGCCCACATGCTGTGGATCGGCGACCGCACCCGGCGGCTCGACGGGGCGCACGTGGAGCTGCTGGCCGGGGTGGACAACCCGGTCGGCGTCAAGGTGGGCCCGTCCACCGGCGCCGCCGACCTGCGCGAGCTGTGCGAGCGGCTCGACCCGGACCGCGCCCCGGGCAGGCTCGTCCTGATCAGCAGGCTCGGCGCGGGACGCGGCGCGGAGCTGCTGCCGCCGGTGCTGCGGGCCGTGCGGGACGCCGGGCACACACCGGTGTGGGCCTGCGACCCCATGCACGGCAACACCTTCGTCTCGGAGAGCGGCTACAAGACCCGCCGGCTGTCCGACATCACCACCGAGGTGGCCGAGTTCTTCGCCGTGCACCGCGAGGAGGGCCTGCACCCGGGCGGCATCCACCTCGAACTCACCGGCGACGACGTCACCGAATGCCTCGGCGGCGACCTCGACGAGGTGCTGGACACCCACCTGGCCAGCCGCTACGAGACCGCCTGCGACCCGCGGCTGAACGCCGCCCAGTCCATCGAACTCGCCTTCCGCGTGGCGGAGTTCCTGCGGGAACAGCGCAGCGGGGCATGAGCCGTACTGCCGAAGGTAAGTTCCACGCCTGACGAACGCCAGGTGTGGCGCGGGGGACGGTCTCCGTACCCTCGTGCCAGGGCCTGACATTCCCCCGCAGGCTCCGGTCGAACCGGCCCGGGGGCGGCGATCCGACCTCTGCGGACCGCCCCCCCCCGGCCCGCGCCCGCTCCGCCGGGGCAGACGGCGGGCCCCCGGCAGTAGCGCCC
>NZ_JBHXNW010000025.1:2825-17540 GCF_042717365.1 Streptomyces sp. NPDC058534 | reverse complement strand
CTGTCGGCGTTGGCTGTGCTGCCGGGGCGGCCCACCCCCGCGCCCGCGCCCCCCCCCCGCCGCGCCCCGCCGCCGTCTCCGCCGGGTCAGACGGCGGGCACCCGGCAGAAGCGCCCCGCCACCCGCAGTTCGGCCTCGATGAGGTCCGCCGTGCGCCGCAGCTCCGGCAGGACCCGCGTCACGCACTCCTCCGTCGTCCACCGCGCCGCGTGCATCGCCACGTTCACGGCGGCCACCACCCGTCCCGTACGGTCCCGCACCGGGACCGCGACGGCGCGCAGCCCGGCCTCCAGCTCCTCGTCGACCAGGGCGTGGCCCCGCGCCCGCACCTCCCGCAGCACGTCGGACGGTGTCCCCGCGCCGTCCGGGCGGCCGGCCAGCAGCACGCGGCCCAGCGCCGTCGCGTACGCGGGAAGCCGGGCACCGACCGTGACGTGGGCGCTCAGCACGCGGCCGGTGGACGCCCGGGCCGTGTACTGGATCTCCTCGCCCGTCTCCGACAGGACGGCCAGCGCCGCCGACTCGTGGACGCGGCCGGCCAGCGCCGTCAGGTGCGGCTGGGCGATCTCGGGCAGGGACGTGCGGGAGAGCGGCGGGAAGCCGAGGGACAGCACCCGGGGGGTGAGCGCGAACGCGCGGTCGGTAGCCGGTGCCACCAGCCCCGCGTGCTCGTAGGTGATCAGCGCCCGGCGGGCGGTCGCGCGGGCCAGGCCGGTGGCCTTCGCGACCTCCGTGAGGGTCAGCGCCGGGCGGCCCTCGCCGAAGGCGGTCAGCACGGTCAGCCCGCGGGCCAGCGACTCCACGAACTCCCGGCCCAGCTCCTGCTTCGACGCGCCGGTCCAGGTGGCCAGACCCGAGGGCGGCGGCCCCGGCTGTGGCGGCGGCGCGGTGCGCAGGTCGTCCTCCATCGCGGCGACCGCCGCGCGCAGCCGGGGGAGCAGGGTCGCCCGCAGGTCCGGTGCCGTGTGGCGGCTGGTGTGGCTCACCACGCTCGCCACGCACGCCACCCGTCCGGTGCCGGGCTCGCGCACCGGGACCGAGACCGCGACCAGGCCCGGTTCGATCAACTGGTCGTCCAGCGCCCAGCCGTCGCCCGCCGCCCGCGCCGTACGTTGCTCGAAGTCCTCGTCCGGGGCGCCGTGTTCGCGCGGCGGTACGGCGGGGAAGCGGCGGTCCTCCGGGTCGGCCGCCCGGCGCTCGTGCCAGCGGTGCCAGTCGGCCGGTGTCCACCCGGCGGCGAACAGCGGTCCCGGCGCGGTGCGTTCGGCGGGAAGCAGGTCACCGATGCGGAAGCTCAGGGACATCGCGCGGCGGCGGGTGGCCTGGTGGATGAAGCGGATGCCGTCCCGGTCGCCGACCGCCAGCGACACCGACTCGTCCAGCTCGTCGGCGAGGGCGTCGGCGCGGGCGGCCAGCAGGCCGGGCAGGCGGAGCGCGGCGAGGTAGGCGTTGCCCAGTTCCATCAGCCGGGGGGCGAGGGACACGTCGCGGCCGTCCAGGCGGACGTATCCCACGCGGGCGAGGGTCGCGGTGAGGCGGTCGACCGTGGACCGGGCCAGTCCGGTGGCCTTCTCCAGCCCGCTGAGGCTGAGCGCGCCGCCGTCCGCCTCGGTCAGCCGGCGCAGCACGGTGATCCCGCGCAGCAGCGGCGCCACCGCCTCGTCCGGCACGGCGGCGGCCCCGTCGCTTGCGACGGCGTTCGTGGTGTTGGCGGGCATCGGCTCTCCGGTAGGGCGTTCGCGGCAGGGCCACGGTAGTCCCGCCCGCCGCGGACCGGGGCCCGCCGGCCCGGCGCCCGGGCCGTCAGTCGCGGGTGACCCGCACCCGGTGGTCGCCGCTCCCGTCCGCGGCCGAAACCTTGATCGTGACGTCGCGGGCCGGGTCCTTGAAGGTCTCGCCCGGAGTGAAGGCGGCGTCGGAGAGTTCGGCGTGGACGTTCGGGCCGCGGGTGCAGCCGCCGCTGTCGCGCTGGGAGTCGTAGACCTTCACCGGACCCATGCCGGTGTCCACGTCCGCGTCGACCTTGTAGACGAGCACACCCGGCCGGCACACCGTCTCGTCGTTGCCCGCCTGGGTGCGCAGCTCGAGCGCGTAGCCGGACTCGCCGTCCAGCGGGACGACCACCAGCTTGTCGCCGCCCTTGCGGGCCAGCGGCGTCAGCGTGTACTCGGTCGTCCCGGCCGCGGCGGCGCAGTGCACCTGGGAGGGGTCGAGCCAGCCCAGCTTCCACTTGTGCCAGCCGAGGAGGTCGTTGCTGGCGCCCCAGTCCTCGCTCATGATGTCCCAGTGCCCGACCGCGCCCCCGCCCTCCTGGGTGTAGAGGTCGGGGAGTCCGAAGACATGGCCGTTCTCGTGCGGCAGCACCCGGTAGCCGGTCTCGCCGTAGGAGCCGGAGCCGTCGTCCTGTCGGGAGTAGACGAAGGACGCGTTGGCCACCGGGACGCCGTCGGCGACCGGGGCGTCGGTGTTCCCGGCGAACGTCACGGACAGCACCGTGTCCAGGGCGGACGGGCCCGCGTTCGGGGTGACCAGCACGTTCAGCAGGTCGTAGGAGCGGAAGTCCACCTCCGCGTCGGCCGCCGCCACGAGGTCCTGGACCAGTTTGCGGTAGCCGGGTTCGAAGGGGGCGCCGCGCTCTATGCCGTACTCCGCGAACGACTTCGGCATCCGCAGCCAGTCCCGCACGGGGGTCTCGGGGCGGTAGTCGAGGCGGCCGTAGGAGCTGGTGCGGAACCACTCCTCGGTCTTCGGGAAGAACTCCGCGAACCGGTCGAGCGCCTCGCCCTCGCCGGGCGCGTCGGAGAAGTCGATCATCAGGGTCAGGGCCCGGACCGTGCCGGTCGAGGGGGCGTAGCCGGCGGAGGTCGGAACACCCTCGGACATCTGGATCCCGGGTCCACCACTGATCATGCAGGGGCCGTGCGCGGAGGAGCGGGAGAGGGCGGCCGGCCCGGCGCCCGCGGGCGCGGTGCCCGGCGCGAGCCCGCCGGTGCTCGCCGAGGTGCTGAGCGCGAGGGTCAGGACGCCGACCGTCCCGATCGCGGCCGGCCGGCGCGGACGTATGCGTCGTCTCGGCGGCTGCGCCTGCATGCGGACCTCCCCGGACCACGGCAGCGGCCCGGCACCGGCTGCGCTCCTGCGCTCACCCTGTGCCGCGGGGTGTGCGGGCGCGCGCTGGAGCGGCCGATCGTGGGTTTCTCGCCGGTAGCTTCCGTCCGGGGGACGGGCGTTGGGGCCTCACGGAGGGTGAGGGGCCGGGTCGTTCCGGTGCTGTGACTCAGGTCACGGTGTTTCTTTCCGGGCCCGGGAAATAACCGGGGATCGTTTCCCCGTTTAGCCCTGTGTCCGAGCGAAGCGGGGAGTGTCTCCCCGGATCGCGAACCCCATCACCAAGGAGTACGCCGTGCAGACCGCGACCCCCGAGCAGCGCAAGGTGCCCCGGCCCCGTGCCGACGCTCTGCGCAACCGGGAGCGGATCGTCACCGCCGCCCGGGAGATGTTCGTCGAACACGGCCCCGAGGTGCCGCTCGACGAGATCGCCCGCCGGGCCGGCGTGGGCAACGCCACGGTGTACCGCAACTTCCCCGACCGCGACGCCCTCGTCCGTGAGGTCGTCTGCTCGGTCATGGACCGCACGGCACGGGCGGCCGAGCTGGCCCTCGCGGAGACCGGGGACGCGTTCGAGGCGCTGGAGCGCTTCGTGCACGCCTCCGCCGACGAGCGGATCAGCGCCCTGTGCCCGATGGTCTCCAGCACTTTCGACCAGCACCACCCCGACCTGGAAGCGGCGCGCGAACGGGTCGAGCGACTCGTCGCCGAGGTCATGGACCGGGCGAAGGCGGCCGGTCAGCTCCGTAACGACGTGGGCGTGGGCGACCTGATGATCGCCGCCGCCCAGCTGAGCCGGCCCCCGGCCGGTACGGGGTGCCTGAGCGCCGACCGGTTCGTCCACCGCCATCTCCAGCTGTTCCTGGACGGGCTGCGGGCACCGGCCCGCTCCGTCCTGCCGGGCAGCGAAGTGACCATGGAGGATCTGCGCCGGCCCTGCGACCAGTAGCACCACTGCTTCCAGTAGCTCCGCGACACCCGACCGTTCGGCCGTCGCCGTAGATCAGTACGTCCCTTTACTCACCTTTATCCGTCACGAAGTCCCGAAGTGGGTATCTCCATGTCTCAAACAGCCGTCAAGGCTCCCGGCGTTCCGGACGCCGGACGCTGGAAAGCGCTCGTCTTCATCGCGCTCGCCCAGCTGATGGTGGTCCTCGACGCCACCATCGTGAACATCGCCCTGCCCTCCGCCCAGCAGGACCTCGGCATCTCCGACGGCAACCGGCAGTGGGTCGTCACGGCCTATGCCCTCGCCTTCGGCGGTCTGCTGCTGTTCGGCGGCCGGATAGCCGACCTGTGGGGCCGCAAGCGCACCTTCGTCCTCGGCCTGGCAGGCTTCGCCGCCGCCTCGGCGCTCGGCGGCGCGGCCACCAACGAGGCGATGATGTTCGGCTCCCGCGCCCTCCAGGGTGCCTTCGGCGCCCTGCTCGCGCCCGCCGCGCTCTCCCTGCTGGCCGTGATGTTCACGGACGCCAAGGAGCGCGCCAAGGCCTTCGGCATCTACGGCGCGATCGCCGGTGGCGGCGGCGCCGTGGGTCTGATCCTCGGCGGTTTCCTCACCGAGTACCTGAACTGGCGCTGGACGTTCTTCGTCAACATCCCGTTCGCCATCGTCGCCGCGGCCGGTGCCTACCTCGTCATCCGTGAGCCCCAGGGCGGCCGCAACCGCTCGCCGCTCGACATCCCCGGCGTGATCCTGTCCACCCTCGGTCTGGTCGCGCTCGTCTACGGCTTCACCCGCGCCGAGTCCAACGGCTGGAGCGACTCGGTGACGGTCGGCATGTTCGTCGGCGCGGCCGTGCTGCTGTTCGCCTTCGTGGTCGTCGAGTCGAAGGTCAAGGCCCCGCTGCTGCCGCTGCGGGTGATCACCGAGCGCAACCGCGGCGGGATCTACCTCTCGCTGGGCCTGGCGATCATCGCGATGTTCGGCCTGTTCCTCTTCCTGACCTACTACCTCCAGATCGTGAAGGGCTACACGCCGGTGAAGACCGGCTTCGCCTTCCTGCCGATGATCGCGGGCATGATCGCGGGCTCCACCCAGATCGGCACCCGCCTGATGACCCGGGTCGCGCCCCGGCTGCTGATGGGCCCCGGCTTCCTGGTCGCCGCCGTCGGCATGCTGCTGCTGACCCAGCTGGAGATCGACACCTCCTACGCCGGTGTGCTGCTGCCCGGCATGCTCCTGCTCGGCCTCGGCATGGGTACGGCGTTCATGCCGGCCATGTCCATGGCCACCATGGGCGTGGAGGCGCGGGACGCCGGTGTCGCCTCGGCGATGGTCAACACCTCGCAGCAGGTGGGCGGCGCGATCGGCACGGCGCTGCTGAACACGATCGCCGCCTCGGCCACCACGTCCTACGTCGCCGACCACATCGGCGGCGCGTCCTCCCGGTCCCAGCAGCAGCTGGTCCAGCTCCAGGGCCAGGTGCAGGGCTACACCAGCGCCATCTGGTTCGCCGTCGGCATCCTGGTGGTGGCCGCCGTGATCGCCCTGACCTTCATCAACGCCGGACGCCCGGGCGGCACCACCGTCACCGGGTCGGCTTCGGGCGACGCGGTCGAGGACGAGCTGCCGGTGCCGGTCGTCGCCCACTGACGCCGGACCCGATACCCGCTCGGGCCATCCGTTCCATCCGTGTGCGGGGGGAGGGGACGCCCTCCGCACACGGCTCCCAGGACCTGCCCCGGCCGCGCGTTCAGCGCAGCCAGGGCAGGTCCGCACCCGCTTCGCTCGGCTGAAGTCCCGCGGCGTCGATCCGCATCATCTCGCCGAGGGACTTCTGCTGTCCGGGGGTGAGCCGGTCGAAGACGGCCTGGCGCACGGCGTGCACATGGCCGGGAGCCGTCCTGCGCAGCACCGCGTACCCCTCGTCCGTGAGGATGGCGAACTGGCCGCGCTTGTCGGAGGGGCAGTCCTCGCGGCGGACCCAGCCGTTCTTCTCCAGCCGGGCGACCGCGTGCGAGAGCCGGGAACGGGTGATCTTCGCGTATCTGGCCAGCTCCGTCATCCGCAGCCGCCGCCTCGGCGACTCGGCCAGTTTGACCAGCAGACCGTAGTAGACGTGCGGCATGCCCGCGTCGCGCTGGAGCTGCCGGTCGAGGTGGTCCTCCAGGAGGGTGGCGGCCTCGATGTAGGAGCGCCAGACGAGCTGCTCCTCGTCGGTGAGCCAGCGGGGTTCGTCGTTCATGGGTCCCACTCTACGAAACGACTCCTTGAAAGTTAAACAAGTTCGGGGTGGATTGGGGTAGATTAATGGCCAGTAGAGATTGAGAGTTCAAGTATCGGCCGTATGGGAGCAGCAGTCATGACCGCCGCCACGCAGGAGCGCATGCCCGCCCTCTACCTCAGCCACGGCGCCCCGCCCCTCGCCGACGACCCGGTCTGGCCCGGCGAACTCGCCGCGTGGGCCGCCGGCCTGCCCCGGCCGAAGGCGATCCTCATCGTCTCCGCCCACTGGGAGGAGTCCCCGCTCGCCCTCGGCGCCACCAGGACCCTGCCCCTGGTGTACGACTTCTGGGGCTTCCCGGAGCACTACTACCGGGTGCGCTACGAGGCCCCCGGCGCCCCCGCGCTCGCCGAGTCCGTACGCAAGCTGCTGCGCGCCCCCGGCACGCCCGTCCAGGACGTCCCCGACCGCGGCCTCGACCACGGCGCCTACGTGCCGCTCGTCGAGATGTACCCCGACGCCGACATCCCGGTCCTCCAGGTCTCCATGCCGACCCTCGACCCGGAACGGCTGATGGAGACCGGCCGCCGGCTGGCGCCGCTGCGCGACGAGGGCGTGCTGATCATCGGCTCCGGCTTCTTCACCCACAACCTGGCCGCGCTGCGTCAGGACGGCGTCCCCTCCTGGTCCGCGGAGTTCGACGACTGGGGCCGGCGCGCGCTGGAGGACGGTGACGTGGACGGGCTGCTCGACTTCGCCCGCAAGTCCCCGGCGGGGCGGCTCGCCCACCCGCGCACCGAGCACTTCGCGCCCCTGTTCGTGACCATGGGGGCCGCGGACGCGGCCGGTGAACTGGACCTTCGGCGGTCGGTGATCGACGGGTTCTGGATGGGGCTGGCCAAGCGGTCGGTGCAGTTCGGCTGACCGCCGGCCGCGCGGGGGCTACAGCGGCTTCTCGTACCAGGCCACGTCCCAGTAGCGGCCGAACTTGCGGCCCACCTCGCGGTACGTGCCGACGTGCCGGAAGCCCAGGCGCTCGTGCAGCCGGGCCGAGGCCTCGTTGGGCTGCGCGATGCCCGCGTAGGCGCGGTGCAGGTCCTCGCCCGCCAGCGCCTCGAAGAGGGACGTGTAGAGCAGCGTGCCGACGCCCCGGCCGCCGGCGCCCGGGGCGACGTAGACGGTGGTCTCCACCGAGGTTCCGTAGGCGGGCTTCGCGCGGTAGGGGCTGGAGGTGGCGTACCCCAGAATCTCCTGTGAGTCCGCGTCCGTGGCAACCCTCAGCCGGTACGGGCCGTCTTCAGGGTGGGAGAGCAGCCAAGGGCGGCGCTCCTCCGCGGTGAAGGGCTCGGTGTCGAACGTGATGGGCGTCTCACACACGTAGTGGTTGTAGAGGTCGGTGAGCGCCTTGAGGTCGTCCTCGACTCCCGGTCTGACCTGGACATCCGTACGCGCCGTCGGCATCACGCCACCTCCTGTGGCGGCACAGGGTACTGCATGATCAGAAAAATCGAGGGGCGGGTTGGGAATTCTGTCCGGATTCCAGTCGTTGTTTCCATCGGATGCAGGGCACCCGAGGAGAGTCCCCCACAGTGCTGAGCGTCCACCGGACCACCCGCTGAACCACCATCGCAAGGGAGCACGCATGGCAACCCGTGCCGTCGCCCGTCGTAAGTCCGCCACCGGCGAGACCTCCGGCGCGGCAACCAGCGTCCGCGCAGGCGGCGGAGAGCTCGCCGACCGCGATCTGGTCGGCATGTACCTCGACGAGATCGCGCGCACACCGCTGCTCGACGCCGCCAAGGAGGTCGAGCTGTCCCAGACCATCGAGGCCGGTGTGTTCGCGCGGCAGGTCCTCGAAGGCTACGAGGAGACCGGGGCGGATGCCACCCGTGAGGAACTCCAGGCCCTGATCGACGAGAGCGAGCGGGCGAAGGACGTCTTCATCCGGTCCAACCTCCGCCTGGTCGTCGCGGTCGCCCGCCGCTACCCGCGCAGCGGTCTGCCGCTGCTCGACCTGATCCAGGAGGGCAACGCCGGCCTGGTCCGCGCGGTCGAGAAGTTCGACTACCGCAAGGGCTTCAAGTTCTCGACCTACGCGACCTGGTGGATCCGTCAGGCCATCACCCGGTCCATCGCCGACCAGTCGCGCACCATCCGCCTGCCCGTCCACCTGGTGGAGGAGCTGGGCCGGATCCGGCGCGTGCAGCGCGAGTTCAACCGCGAGCACGGCCGCGAGCCGGAGCCCGCCGAGATCGCGGCCGAGCTGGGCTCGACCCCGGAGCGCGTCACCGACGTGCTCGACTGGGCCCGCGACCCGGTCTCGCTGAACATGTCGGTGGACGACGAGGGCGAGACCCAGTTCGGCGACCTGCTGGAGGACACCTCCGCCGTGTCGCCCGAGCAGTCGGTGCTGACCCTGCTGCGCAGCGAGGAGCTGGACGACCTCATCGGCCGCCTCGACCCGCGCACCGCCTCCATCATCAAGATGCGGTACGGCATCGTCGACGGCCGCGAGCGCACGCTGACCGAGGTCGGCAAGGAGCACGGCCTCACGCGTGAGCGGATCCGGCAGATCGAGAAGCACGCGCTCCTCGAGCTGAAGAAGCTGGCCCGTTCGACCGGCTTCGAGGCGGCGGCGTAGAGCCGGCACGTGACGCGGGGGCGTGACGTGGCGGGTGGGGCGCACGCCGGTGGCCGAACCCCGCGCAAACATGGCCGTACAACGCTGCTTCAACCCGCGGGGGCCCGGGAAAAAGAACTCCGGGCCCGCCCGCAAGGGGCCCGGAACCACCGGCCCGCCGCCCCTTCAGGACCACGTCCCGACGCACTCCCCCCGGTGCCGGGACTTTCCCGAGCCGGGCTCGGCGCCCCTCCCCCCGGGGTGCCGCAGCCCGGCTCTCTCCCTGTCCGCGAGCCGTCGGGAGTCGTAGGGAGTCGTCGCGAGTCGTCCGCGAGCCGAGCGGGCCGGCGGGACACCCCGAACCTGAACCCCGGGGTGGCCCGCCGAATGGCAGATTCTGCCACAGCGGCATAGCCTGCCGAAGTGAGCAGCACCATCCCCGCATTCCCCGACCCCGGGTCGGGACCGGTCTCCCTGACCGAACGGCGCAAGGCCGAGACCCGCATGGAGATCGCCCGCGCGGCGGCCCGCCTCTTCGTCGGCCAGGGCCTCAGAGCCACCCGCGCCGAGGACATCGCCCGCGCCGCCGGTATCGCGCCGCGCACCTTCTACCGCTACTTCGCGGCCAAGGAGGAGGCCGTCGCCCCGCTGTACGCCCTCGGCGCCGAGCGCTGGGTGCGGGCGGTCCGCGACGCCCCGGCCGAACTGTCCCCGCCCGAGGCGCTGGAACACGCCGTGCGGCACACCCTGACCCCGGGCGCCGGGGTCTCGGCCGCCTCCTGGGAGTGGGCCCGCACCCTGATCCGCCTGGCCGGGAGCAGCCCGGCGCTGCGCAAGGTGTGGGCGGAGGTCTGCCACAGCACGGAGCGCGGGCTCGTGGAGGCGCTGGCCGCGCGGATGTCCGGCGGTGACGACAACGTTGCCGCACGCCTCGCGGCCTCTCCGCGCCTCCACTTCGCGGCCGCCGTGGCGGGCGCGGCGGTGCGCGTCGCGGCGGAACACTGGGCGACGTCCGACGCGACGGCACGCAGCCCCCTGGACCAGGCCCTGCGGAACCTGGCGGCCCTGCGCGACTTCACGTGGGAGGACGAGCCGTCCGGTCAGGGGTGAGCCGCGGCATCACCCGGTACCGGACTCCGCCGCCCGCCCCAGCCGCGCCCCCAACTCCCTTACTTGGTCGACCAGTTCCGCCGGCTGCCGGACCCGGAACTCCAGTCCCGTCATCGCCAGCCGCACCGCCATCCACTCGGGCGCGTCGGACACCGTCGCCCGCAGGACGCACGACGCGCCGCCGGCCACCGCTTCCGGCGCCCCGAGCCACTGCGGCAGCCGTGCCGCGACGGCCTCGGGCGGTTCGAGGAAGAGGACCTCGATCCCGTACGAGTCGTTGCGCCGCTGCATCGAGCGCCGCAGGTACTCGGCCGCGTCCCCGGCCGGCAGCTCCCGGGGCGTGAACCGCGCGCCGGTGGCGAAGGGTTCGCTGACCCGGTCGACCCGGAAGGTCCGCCAGTCGTCGCGGTCGAGGTCGTAGGCGATCAGGTACCAGCGGCGCCCGGTCGACACCAGCCGGTACGGCTCCGTCACGCGCCGCGACTCGGTGCCGTCGCCCGCGCGGTAGGCGAACCGCAGCCGCTCGTGTCCGGCCACCGTCGAGGCCATGACGGTCAGTGTGCCGGGCGCGATGCTCGGCCCGTCCCCGCTGGTCAGCGGCGTGGTCGCGGCCTGGAGCGTGGTCACCCGGTGCCGCAGCCGCGACGGCAGCACCTGCTCCAGCTTGGCCAGCGCCCGCACCGACGCCTCGTCCAGGCCCTCGACCGCGTGCCCGGCGCCGGCCCGCAGCCCGACCGCGATGGCCACCGCCTCCTCGTCGTCGAGGACGAGCGGCGGCATCGCCTTGCCGGCCACCAGCCGGTAGCCGCCGTCCGCGCCCATGGTGGCCTGCACGGGGTAGCCCAGCTCGCGCAGCCGGTCGATGTCGCGCCGGACCGTCCGGCGGGAGACCCCGAGCCGGCCGGCCAGCTCGCCGCCGGGCCATTCGCGGGGCGTCTGGAGGAGGGAGAGGAGCGTCAGCAGCCGGGCCGGAGTGTCCGTCGTCATGGAACCGAGGATGCCGCACATCTAGGACGCGATCCGTCCTACTGGCGTCCTAACTTCCTCCCATGACCTTCACGCAGACCCCGGACACGCCACCCGTCCCGCCCGCTTCACCCGCCCCGCCCGCCCCGGGCGACCGCCGCCGCTGGTTCGCCCTCGCGATCGTGATGACCGCGGCCTTCATGGACCTGGTCGACGTCACCATCGTCAACATCGCGATCCCGTCGATCCAGCGGGACGAGGGCGCCTCCGTCAGCCAGATCCAGTGGATAACGGCCGGCTACGCCCTCGCCTTCGCCGCCGGTCTGATCACCGGCGGACGGCTCGGCGACATCCACGGCCGCAAGCGGGTGTTCCTCATCGGCATCGGCGGCTTCACCCTGGCGTCCGCGCTGTGCGGTCTGGCGGCGAACCCGGAGATGCTGGTCGCCTCCCGCATCCTCCAGGGCGCCATGGCGGCGCTGATGGTGCCGCAGGTCCTGTCGATCGTGCACGCCACGTTCCCGGCGCACGAACGCGGCAAGGTCTTCGGGCTGTTCGGCGCGATCGTCGGCCTCGGCGCCGTCTCCGGCCCGCTGCTGGGCGCCCTGCTCACCGAGTGGAACCTCTTCGGCCTCGAATGGCGGCCCATCTTCCTCATCAACCTGCCGGTCGGCATCGCGGGACTCGTCCTCGGCAGCCGCTTCATCACGGAGTCCAAGGCGCCGCGCGCCCTGCGCCTTGACCTGGTCGGGGTCGCGCTGGTCACCCTCGGCATGCTGATGCTGGTCTACCCGCTCACCCGGGGCCGGGAGCTGGACTGGCCGCTGTGGGGGTACCTGTCGATGGCCGGCTCGCTCGTGGTCCTCGCGGTGCTGGTGGCGTACGAGCGGCGCAAGAGCGCGCGGGACGGCTCGCCGCTGGTCGAGCTGTCGCTGTTCAAGGTCAAGAGCTTCGCGGCCGGTATCGCCGTGCAGACCGTCTTCGGCATCGCGCTCGGCATCTTCTTCCTGGTGTGGACGCTGTACATGCAGGTGGGCCTCGGCTGGACCGCGCTGCGGGCCGGGCTGACCGGAGTGCCGTTCTCGATCGCGGTCTCCGTGGCGGCCGGGGTGTCGGTGCAGCTGCTGGTCCCGCGCTTCGGGCGCAAGGTGCTCCAGGCGGGCGCGCTGGTGATGGCGGCCGGAGTGCTGCTCTACATCTGGGAGTCCGAGCGCTACGGCCTCGGCATCACGTCCTGGCAGATGGCGCTGCCGCTGGCCGTGATGGGCGTCGGCATGGGTCTGATCGTCGCGCCGCTGACCGACGCGGTGCTGTCCCAGGTGCCGCGTGAGCACGCCGGGGCCGCGTCCGGGCTGATCAACACCGTGATGCAGATGGGCAACGCGCTCGGCCTCGGCCTGGTGTCGGTGGTCTTCTTCGGCACGATGAGCGACCACCTCGCCCCCGCTCGCCTCGGTCCGGCCTACGCGGACGCCTTCCAGAACGCGCTGGGCTGGGTGGCCGGGGTGATGGCCGTCATCTTCCTGCTGATGTTCGCGCTGCCCAAGCGGCCCGCGCAGCACGTGGAAGGGGCCCCGGCGGAGGAGCCGGCGGACGAGAAGGAGCCCGCGCTGCTCTGAGCGCAGGCCCCTGCCTTCCGCTACACATGCCCGTTCATGCCCGAGTGTGTCCGAACGCCTGTGTTCTCCTGTTTACATTCCCGAAAACCGGGCGTAGCCTCCGAGAGAAACCACAGGTTCGGGCACAGTTCGGAGGTGAACGGTCATGTACGCACCGGAGCGGCAGCAGGAGATCCTCCGGCTCGCCCGGGACAGTGGCCGGGTGGACGTGGTGTCGCTCGCCGAGGAGTTCCAGGTGACCGCGGAGACCATCCGCCGCGACCTCACGGCGCTCGACCGCGCCGGGCTGCTCCGCCGGGTGCACGGCGGCGCGATCCCCGCCGGGCGGCTCGACTTCGAGCCGGACCTCGCCGAGCGCGAGTCCACCGCCGCCGACGAGAAGGACCGGATCGCCAAGGCGGCCCTGGCCGAACTGCCCACCGAGGGCACGCTGATCCTCGACGCCGGCTCGACGGTGGCCCGCATGGCGGCGGCGATCCCGGCGGAGAGCTCGCTGACCGTCGTCACCCACAGCCTGCCCATCGCCGCCCGCCTCGCCGACCACCCCGGCATCCAGCTCCACCTGGTCGGCGGCCGGGTCCGGCACCGTACCCGCGCCGCCGTGGACGCCTGGGCGCTGCGCGCGTACGGCGAGATCCGCGCCGACGTCACGGTGGTGGCGGCCAACGGCTTCTCCGTCGAGTACGGCCTGACCACCCCCGACCTCGCCGAGGCCGCCGTCAAGCGGGCCGCTGTGGCCGCCGCCCGCCGCGTGGTGCTGGTCGCCGACTCCTCGAAGTACGGCCAGGAGCACTTCGCCCGCTTCGGTGCCCTGGGCGACGTGGACCTGCTGATCACCGACAGCGGGCTGAGCCCCGAAGACGCGGGCGACGTCGAGCGCGCCGGCACGGAAGTAGTACGCGCATGATCCTCACCGTCACCCCCAACCCGTCCCTGGACCGCACCTACGAGGTCCCCTCGCTCGACCGCGGCGAGGTCGTCCGCGCCACGGGCGAGCGCGTGGACCCGGGCGGCAAGGGCGTGAACGTCTCGCGGGCGGTGACGGCGGCCGGACAGCGCACCGTGGCGGTGCTGCCGCTCGGCGGGGCGCCGGGAGCACTGGTGGCCGATCTGCTGGACGCCCAGGGCATCGAGGTCGCGCCGGTGCCGATCGCCGGGGCCACCCGCTCCAACATCGCGCTCGCCGAGGCCGACGGCGTCCTGACGAAGATCAACGCACCGGGCCCCGAACTGTCCGCGGCCGAACGGGAACTGCTCCTGGAGACCGTACGGAGCCAGTCGCCCGGCGCCGACTGGATCGCCTGCTGCGGCAGCCTGCCCCGCGGCCTCGCCCCCTCCTGGTACGCCGAGCTGGTCGCCCGGGCGCACGCCGCCGGTGTCCGCATCGCCCTGGACACCTCGGGACCGGCCCTGCTCCAGGCCCTGCGCGAGCGCCCCGACGTGGTCAAGCCGAACGCCGAGGAACTCGCGGAGGCCGTCGGACGCCCCCTCGCCACGGTCGGCGACGCCGTGAAGGCCGCCGAGGAACTGCGGGAGCTGGGCGCCCGGTCCGTGCTCGCCAGCCTGGGCGCCGACGGGCAACTGCTCGTGGCCGAGGAGGGCACCTGGTTCGGCACCGCCCGCGTGGACGCCGTACGCAGCAACGTGGGCGCCGGCGACTCCTCCCTCGCCGGATTCCTGATCGCCCGGGGAGCGGGGCCCGGCGCCCTCGCCTCCGCCGTCGCGCACGGCGCCGCCGCCGTCCGGCTGCCGGGCAGCGTGATGCCGACGCCGAACGATCTGGAACCGTCCGCCGTGACGGTCACCGCCGAGGTGCCGGCGGACCGCATACTGCGGGAGCCGACGTCATGAACGGGGCCCACGCCACCGGTCCTTACGGGGGTGCTTCCGGCCTCGACCGGGGTGCTGCCGGTCGCCACCGGCGTGCTTCCGGCCTGCGCCGGGGTGCTGCCGGTCTCAACGGGTGTGCTTCCGGTCTCCGCCGGGGTGCTGCCGGTCTCAACGGGTGTGCTTCCGGTCTCCGCCGGGGTGCTGCCGGTCTCAACGGGTGTGCTTCCGGTCTCCGCCGGGGTGCTGCCGGTCTCAACGGGTGTGCTTCCGGTCTCCGCCGGGGTGCTGCCGGTCG
>NZ_JBHXNW010000025.1:0-2726 GCF_042717365.1 Streptomyces sp. NPDC058534 | reverse complement strand
ACGGGTGTGCTTCCGGTCTCCGCCGGGGTGCTGCCGGTCTCAACGGGTGTGCTTCCGGTCTCCGCCGGGGTGCTGCCGGTCTCAACGGGTGTGCTTCCGGTCTCCGCCGGGGTGCTGCCGGTCTCAACGGGTGTGCTTCCGGTCTCCGCCGGGGTGCTGCCGGTCCCAACCGGCGTGCTCCCGGCCTCCACCGGCGTGCTCCCGGCCTCCACCGGCGTGCTCCCGGCCTCCACCGGCGTGCTCCCGGCCTCCACCGGCGTGCTCCCGGCCTCCACCGGCGTGCTCCTGGCTTCCGCCGAGGCGCCCCCAGCCCCAACGGGCGTGCTCCCGGCCCCCGCCGAGGCGCTTCCGGCCCTGACGGTCGTGCTCCCGGCCCCCACCGAAGCGTTCCCGGACATCACCGAAGCGCCCCCGTCCCCCTCCCCGCCCCCGCCCCTCACCCCGTGTTCCGGGCGATACGCGAGCTAAGGAGCCCGCGATGAGCGACATGATCAGCGCGGATCTGGTCGACCTCGACCTGTCCGCCGACACCAAGGAAGCGGCGGCGCGTGCCCTCGCCGAGCGGATGGTGGCCCGGGGCCGGGTGACCGACCTGGAGGGCTTCCTCGCCGACGTGGCCGCCCGTGAGGCGCAGATGCCGACCGGACTCGACGGCGGCATCGGCATCCCGCACTGCCGCAGCGAGCATGTCACCGAGCCCACGCTGGCCTTCGGGCGCAGTGCGCGGGGCATCGACTTCGGGGCGGCGGACGGCCCGGCCGACCTGGTCTTCCTGATCGCCGCGCCGACGGGCGCCGACGACGCCCACCTGACGATCCTCTCCTCCCTGGCCCGGCAGCTGATGAACGCCGAGTTCACGGACGCGCTGCGCGCGGTGGGCGACCCGGCGGACGCGGCGGCGCTGATCCGCGGCGAGGAGCCGGCGGCCGCCGGCGACGAGGACTCCGTGGCGACCCCGGCGGCGGCCTCCGCAGGGGCCGCCACGGTCAGCACCGGCGAGCGGGAGGAACCCGGACCGCCCGAGCGCCCCTTCCGGATCGTCGCCGTCACCTCCTGCCCCACCGGCATCGCGCACACCTACATGGCCGCCGAGTCGCTGGAGAACGCGGGCCGCGAGGAAGGCGTCGAGGTCGCCGTCGAGACCCAGGGCTCGGCCGGTTTCGACCGGCTGGACCCCGCGGTGATCGCGGCGGCGGACGGCGTGATCTTCGCCCACGACATACCGGTGCGTGAGAAGGATCGTTTCGCCGGGAAGCCCACCGTCGACACCGGCGTCAAGGCGGCCATCAACCGGCCGGGCGAGCTGATCGGCGAGGTCCGCGGGAAGGCGGCCCGCGGCGAGGTCACGGCGGCCGGGGCGTCGGGTTCGTCCGGGTCCGCCGGTTCCGCCGGTGCGACGCCGGTCGAGCGGGGCGGCGAGTCCGGCGAGGGATACGGGACGAAGCTCCGCAGGTGGCTGATGTCCGGCGTCAGTTACATGGTCCCGTTCGTCGCCGCGGGCGGTCTGCTGATCGCCCTGGGCTTCGCAATCGGCGGCTACGAGATCAACAAGGCGCCGTCCGTGATGGACCACTTCCTGTGGACCCAGGCGGACAGCTGGGCGGCCCTGCTGTTCCAGATCGGCGGCGTGGCCTTCGCCTTCCTCGTCCCGGTGCTGGCCGGCTACATCGCCTACGGCATGGCCGACCGCCCGGGCCTGGTCCCCGGCTTCGTCGGCGGCTCGATCGCGCTGACCATCAACGCCGGTTTCCTCGGCGGTCTGGCCGCCGGTCTGATCTCGGGTGCCGTGGTGCTGGCCATCCAACGGGTCCGCATCCCGAAGGCGTTGCGCGGCATCATGCCGGTGGTGGTGATCCCGCTGATCTCGGCGGCGGTCGTCGGGTTCCTGATGTTCGTGGTGATCGGCAAGCCCATCGCGTCCGCACAGTCGGCGATGACCGACTGGCTGAACGGCCTGTCCGGCGCCAACGCGATCCTGCTCGGCGCGCTCCTCGGCCTGATGATGTGCTTCGACCTCGGCGGCCCGGTCAACAAGGTCGCCTACACCTTCGCCACCGCGGGCATCGCGGTCGCCAGTCCCAGCGACTCGGCGATGAAGATCATGGCGGCGGTGATGGCGGCCGGCATGGTCCCGCCGCTGGCGATGGCCCTGGCCACCACCGTGCGCGGCCGGCTCTTCAACGCCGCCGAGCGCGAGAACGGCAAGGCCGCCTGGGTGCTGGGCGCCTCCTTCATCACCGAGGGCGCGATCCCGTTCGCCGCGGCCGACCCGCTGCGGGTCATCCCGTCCTCGATGGTGGGCGGCGCGGTCACCGGCGCCCTGTCGATGACCTTCGGGGCCACGCTGCGTGCCCCGCACGGCGGTATCTTCGTGGTCCCGCTGATCGGCAACCCGCTGCTCTACCTGGTCGCCATCGCGGCCGGCGTCTGCGTCACCACGGCCCTGGTGATCGTCCTCAAGGGCCTGCGCAGGCCCGCGCCGGGGGCGACGGCCCAGGGGCCCGGCGGTGCCGACCCGTCGGCCCCGGCACCGGGAGCGAAGCAGCCGGTGGCCGCGTAGAGCCGGTGCGGCCGGACACTCCCGCCGCTCACCGCTCACCGCTCACCGCTCACCGCTCACCGCTCACCGCTCACCGCTCACCGCTCAGGAGGAGACCTGCGCGGCCCCCCGCGCCCTCGCGCCGCGGGGCGCGGCCGCGCGGGCGGACACCACCCCCCAGTGGCCG
>NZ_JBHXNW010000024.1:75160-106298 GCF_042717365.1 Streptomyces sp. NPDC058534 | reverse complement strand
GCGCCCCCCCCCCGACACCCGCGCCCCGCCCGCCCCCCCCCCCCCGCCCGCCGGGGGGGGGGGGGGGCGGGGCGGGGGGGGGGGGCGGGGGCGCCCCCCCCCCCCCCCCCCCCCCAAGACGCCCGCACCGGCACCGTGCGCCTAGAACCCCGCCGGTTCCGTGTACACCCCCCACTCATCCCGCAGCACGCCACAGATCTCCCCCAGCGTCGCCTCCGCCCGCACCGCGTCCAACATCGGCCCGATCATGTTGGCCCCGGACCGCGCCGCGCCCAGCATGGCGTCAAGGGCACTCCGCACAGCCGCGTCGTCCCGAGCCGCCTTACGCTCACCGAGCACCCGCACCTGCTCCCGCTCCACCTCGTGGCTGACCCGCAGAATCTCCAGGTCACCCGTGACAGACCCGGTGTGCACGTTGACGCCGACGACCTTCTTGTCGTCCTTCTCCAGAGACTGCTGGTAACGGAACGCGGACTCCGCGATCTCGCCGGTGAACCACCCGTCCTCGATGCCCCGCAGGATGCCGGAGGTGATCGGCCCGATCGGGTGCTGCCCGTCCGGGTGGGCCCTCAGCCCCCGCTCCTTGATCTGCTCGAAGATCTTCTCGGCGTCGGCCTCGATCCGGTCCGTCAGCTGCTCGATGAACCAGGAACCGCCCAGCGGATCGGCGACGTTGGCGACCCCGGTCTCCTCCATCAGCACCTGCTGGGTGCGCAGCGCGATCTCCGCGGCCTGCTCACTGGGCAGCGCGAGGGTCTCGTCGAGCGCGTTGGTGTGCAGGGAGTTGGTGCCGCCGAGCACCGCCGCCAGCGCCTCCACGGCCGTACGCACCACGTTGTTGTACGGCTGCTGGGCGGTCAGCGAGACACCGGCGGTCTGCGTGTGGAAGCGCAGCCACTGCGCCTTGTCGGTCTTCGCGCCGTACACGTCCCGCATCCAGCGGGCCCAGATGCGCCGGGCCGCGCGGAACTTCGCGATCTCCTCGAAGAAGTCGAGGTGCGCGTCGAAGAAGAAGGAGAGGCCGGGGGCGAAGACGTCGACGTCCAGTCCGCGCGACAGCCCCAGCTCCACGTACCCGAACCCGTCCGCCAGGGTGTACGCCAGCTCCTGCGCGGCCGTCGCCCCGGCCTCGCGGATGTGGTATCCGGAGACGGAGAGCGGCTTGTAGGCGGGGATGCCGGCCGCGCAGTGCTCCATCAGGTCGCCGATGAGGCGCAGGTGCGGCTCGGGCTGGAAGAGCCACTCCTTCTGGGCGATGTACTCCTTGAAGATGTCGGTCTGGAGCGTGCCGTTGAGGACGGACGCGTCCACGCCCTGCCGTTCGGCGGCGACCAGGTACATGCAGAACGCGGGCACGGCGGGCCCGCTGATCGTCATGGAGGTCGTCACGTCGCCGAGCGGGATGTCCTTGAACAGCACCTCCATGTCGGCGGCCGAGTCGATGGCCACCCCGCAGTGCCCCACCTCGCCCAACGAGCGCGGGTCGTCGGAGTCGCGGCCCATCAGCGTCGGCATGTCGAAGGCGACGGAGAGCCCGCCTCCGCCGTTGCGGAGGATCATCTTGTAGCGCTCGTTGGTCTGCTCGGCGTTGCCGAACCCGGCGAACTGCCGGATGGTCCACGTACGCCCTCGGTAGCCGGTCGCGTACAGGCCGCGGGTGAAGGGATACTCCCCCGGCCAGCCGATCCGCTCGAACCCCTCGTACTCGTCCCCGGGCCGGGGCCCGTACACGGGCTCCACCGGGTCGCCGGAGAGCGTGGTGAAGTCCGCGTCGCGCTTGCGCGCCGCGTCGTACCGGGCCTGCCAGCGAAGGCGGCCTTCCTCTATGGCGTGAGCGTCCATACCCCCAATTTACTAGGACGTCCAAGTAAATGTCGATGGGGTACCGCCGCACGGGTGTCCGCACGGCGGTGGGACCGGGTGGGATCAGGCCTTGGCGGCCACCGGTTCGGCCCCGGCGACCTTCGCGTCCAGTTCCCGGCTGATCCGTCGCTCCACGAAGAAGGCGGCCGTCGGAACGGTCCCGGCGAGCAGCACCCAGAGCTGCTTCTTCACCGGCCACTTCGCCTTGGACCCCAGGTCGAAGGCGAAGATGAGATAGACGACGTACAGCCAGCCGTGGGCGATGCTGACGACCTGGGTGAAGTCTGCGGCGCCGTCCATCTTCAGGGCGTACTTGGCGATCATGCCAAGGCACAGCGCGATCAACAGCACACCGGTGACGTACGCCATGACCCGGTAGCGGGTCAGCACGCTCTTTTTCATGGCTACGAGCGTAACCGTCCGTTCCGGAAGATCTTGCCCGGGGTCACTCGCGCCTCGAAGCTGCTTTCGAGGCCGTCGGCGGCCTGACGGCTTGCCCCTTGGGAAGGGCGGCCATCGAATGGCGGTGATGATCAGCGGGTGGCGCCCTCCGGCCACAGGACCCGCACCGGGGTGCCGCTGCGCCCCGCGTACGAGACCACGTCCGCGGTACCGCCGAAGCCCCGGGCGGGCTTGCCGTCCCACACCGCGAGGAGAGTGTCGGACAGGCCTACGAGGACCTCCGAGCCCGCCATGTGCGCCTCGGACGTCGGCTCCTCCATGCCGGTCTCGTGGACGTCGGATGCCTGCCCCAGCAGGGCGTCATAGGTGGCGTGGTGCCCCTCCGGGAGAGCGTCTCGGTACCCGGCCGCCGGAATGACCACCTCTAGGCGGCCACCATGCCTCACCACGGCTTCGGCGAACCAGGCGTCGGGGCCGTCCGCGATGCACGAGACGCCGACCAGATCAGCGGTGTCGTAGGCGCTCACCGCCTCGTCGAGTATTTCCCGCACGCGCCGCTCCACATCCGCGTCGAGTCCGCGATGACCAGTGATTCCCACCCGCATGCCTGTCCTCCTAGAGATAGACGCCGTGCAGGCGCTCGTCGAAGTCGCGCACCACCTTGGGCGGCGCGCTGGTCGTGAGAGTGCGGCGCACTACTCGGGCCCGTTCCACGATGCGTCCGGACTTGTACGTCAGCCCGGTGTCGAGTGCCCGCCGGGCGAGGGCGAACGCCGACTCGACACGTCCGCCGGCCAGGTGTCCGGCGGCGATGTCAAGCACCAGGAGGGCGCGCTGCTTCGCGTGGCCGGTGGCCAGGGCTTCCACATCGTCCGACAGCACCCAGTCGGCCAGACCGAGCTGCGCCCCGCAGGTCACACGGCATGCGGTCACCTTCTCAGGGCCGAACGCAAACACCCAGGGCCAGGGCGGCGGGTCCTCGGGCAGCGCCTCGGCTGCCGCGCGGCTCGCGGTAAGCGCCCCGTCGGCTGAGCGGTGGTCGCCGTCGGCGGCATGCGCGAGGGCTTCCACGGCCAGTAGCCACGCCTCCGCGACCTGCGGACGACGGTCACCGAGCACTCGCCGGGCTCGCCTGGCCAGGTTCAGGGCCTCGGGGCCGTTCCCCGCGTGCGCCTCGAACTGGGCCAGGCTGCCTGTCTGGTAGGCCGCCAGGAGCGGGTCCCCGGACGATCGAGCCGCTTTGACCGCCGAGCCGTACCAGGCGCGCGCGGACCCATGGTCGCCCATGTCCCATGCCAGCCACCCGGCGAGGCTCGCGGCCTCGCTGCCGACCGCCGCGAGCCGGTTCCGGTCCCCGTCACCCATCGCTGTGCCGGTGATGCTCTGGATCAGCCGCATGTGTGACTTCACGGCCTCGGAGAGATCGCGGGACGGTGTGGAGCCGTCGAGCCTCCGGTACGCCGATGTCGACAGCCGCAGCGCGGCGGCCTGGCCGCTCCCCGGACCGGCCTTGGCGGGCGATGCAGCCAGTGCCGGCGTCGCCGCTGTCGCCGCGACGCCGCCGAGGAATTGTCGTCGGTCCACGTCATCATCACCGTTCACGTGCCCCTGTGGGCGGCTGCCCGCGAGCCCCACCAACGCCGGTGGAATGCCCAGGTGTGCGGACGCCGCTGCCAGGACGTCCGTGCTGTATGTACGCGCGCCGCGCTTCTCCAGCCGGGAGACGGCCGACTGTGAAAGACCGATCGCCCCGCCCAGTTGTGCTTGGGTCATGCGCCGGTCCTGCCGGACGAGCTCAATGACCTTGCCGTAGTCCCCGCTCCGGGACGCCTCCCGGACCGCTGTCGCCTGCCACTTCACGGCACACCCCCACGTTACGAGTCCCCACGGCACCGTGCGCCTGCCCGTACCCGCGCAGCTCATATCTGCATGCGGGTGCCGCATCCGTGATGGTCCCACAGCACTGAGTAATCGTTGACTGGCATCAGGACAGCAACGAGCCCCGCACCACGGGCCGTTCTGGACTCGGCGAACGCCCCTTGCCCTCCGAGGGACGGCCGACACGTCCCCCAGCCGCCCGAGCGTTAGGCCCGCGATGACCAGGATGACGGCAAGACGATCAGTACCCGCCATCCCCCAACTGCACGCCCACGGAACCGGTTATCCGGGCTATGACGTGTGCCTTGTCCGCCTGCCCCAAAGCGCGGCCCTGGCACGCCTTGCAGCGCGGACCACGATGAAGTGTTGGGGGCTGTCCGAAGACCTGACGGCGGACGCCGAGCTGATCGCTTGCGAACTGTTCACCAACGCCATCCGGCATTCGGGACGCCGCAACATGCAGGAACCCGGTCACTGCCGTCTGACGCTGGAGCGCCCGGCCTCGGACGCGGTCCGGATCGAGGTCTCCGACAGTTCCACGACCCGTCCGGCGAAGCGCGAGCCGGGCGAGGACGAAACCGGTGGCCGCGGCCTGGTCCTTGTGGCGGCCCTCGCCGCTGACTGGGGCGTGACCCGCCGCCAGGGCGGCAAGACCGTCTGGGCCCTGCTGAGCGCCCAACCGTGAGCGGGGGAGCCCACACGCGCCCGGAGTCACCGAGTCGTCCCGGCCCGACCGTCGGCATCCTGGCCCTCTGGTCGTGACCAGCGGACGAATCACCTGACAGGGCACCTTCTGCCGCACCCTCCGGTGACCCAGGCGGGGCGGACGTCATACCCCGTCCCTCCCGTCGGGCAGGACGGCACGGCATCACTCGACACGACCATCGGAGGACAACACATGACCATCCCGATCCTGTCGCCTTCGTCTCCGCCCACCACCGACTGGACGGCGCTGCAAAACTTCGCCGCCCTGCGCGGGCAGTTCCGGGTCTCCCTGACCCCGCTGTGCAACGAGGCATGCTGGTTCTGCCACAACGAAGGAGACGTACCGCCGCACACCCGGCTGCACCGCGAGGACCGCCCGCGCCCCGGAGAGCTGACGGCCGCCGACTACCTCAGGGTGCTCCGTGACGTGAGCGTCGCCGGACTGAAGCGCGTGTACTTCACCGGTGGTGAACCCCTCCTCTCCCCGCTGGCCAGGCCGGTCCTCACGGAACTTCCCGACCCGGGCGCCGACGGTTCCTACACGCTGATCACGAACGGCAGTCTCGTCCGCCGCCATGCGGAGTGGCTGTCGGCCACCCGTCTGGACAAGGTAAAGGTCTCCCTGCACTACTTTTCGGACGACAGTCTGTACGAGATCGCCGGCGTGCGGTTCGGCATCAACCAGATCCTCGACGGCATCGACGCGGCCCGGGACCTGTTCCAGCGCGTAGAGCTGAACACGCTGCTCCAGCGCGAGAACGCCCACGAGATCCTGCCCATCCTCGACTACGCCCTGGAACGACGGCTACCGGTGCAGTTCATCGAGCTGGTGGACACCGACTTCAACGAGGCCCACCGTGACTCCGCCGTCACCGCTGACGGACTCATCCAACACCTCCGCACCCTCACCACGGACGAGAGCACCGAGGTCGCGGGGGTCGGCCAGGGCCGCCGCATCTTCCGTGTCGACGGCGTAGAGATCGACATCATCCAACGGAATCTGGGGCGCCACCACGTCGGGCAGTGCGGTACCTGCCCCCTCAAGCCGCGATGCGTCGAGGGATTCTGGTCCCTGCGCATGGACCACGCCGGCGGAGTGCAACCGTGTCTGCTGCGCGATGACCTGCGCCTGGACCTCCGGCTCCTCCTCGCCCAAAAGGTCAACACCGCTTCGGCGATCGCCCGCCACCTGTCCGCTTTCACCGAGGGCACCTTGTGAGCCCCCTGTACGGCGCCTACACGCCCGGCGCCCCCGCCCGTGGGAACGGCCCGTTCATCGTCCTGGAAGGGGTATCCGGCATCGGGAAATCCACCCTGGCCCGCCTTCTCGCGGAGCGCCTGAACGCCGGAGCCCTGCACACCGTGCCCGACTTCTACATGCCGTGGGCACCGGTCATGAACGCGAACACGCGCGCCCTGCCACAGTTCGCGTTCTATCTGTCCGGCGTCCTCCACGCCTCCGATATCGTCCGGAGCCACCTGGCACGCGGGGCCGTCGTCTCCGACCGCTATGTGTCGTCGGTGCTCGCCTACCACTCCGCCGTCCACGAACTCGACATGGCGCAGGTCGCGGAACTCCTCGCCCCGTTCCGCACCTACCTCCTCGCTCCCGACCGCACGTTCTATCTGCGGTGCTCAAACCGAACGCTCCGCACCCGAATGGCCCACAAGAGGGACTACAACCGGGACGACCACGACATGATCACGGTCCCCGGACGTCTGGAACGTCTTCGCTCGAACTTCGGCAAAGCAGCGGCAGACGACCCCTCAGCCGTCATCATCGACACGGACGACCGGACCCCCGGCGAACTCGCCGACACCATCATCGACCACCTGACGACAGAACTGAGCGAATGACCAACACCCCGGACCTACAGGACGCGTCCGTCATCGTGGCCCTCGACGAGGACGGACGCGTCGCCGTCCTCAGTTCCCGCGATGCCCGGCACGGAGAAATGTTCCTCCCAGGAGGGAGACGGGACCCTGATGAGCAACCCGAGCAATGTGCCCGCCGCGAGCTTCGGGAAGAAGCGGGTGTCGCCGCCGCGAAGTGGCGTCACCTCGGCACCTATGCCATCACCCTCGGAAGCGACGCCCGGATCTCCCTTTACCTGGCCGAGGAACTCGCCCTCGGCCCTCAGGAACTCAATGACACCGAGGAGGATTTCAAGCTCACCTGGTGGCCCCTTGAGGACGCCGTCACCGCAGCCACCGAAGGCCGCTTCCTCCTGCCCGCCGGTCCCCTCGCGCTCCTGCTCGTCGACCGGTTGGCCAAGGACAGGGGTTAATCCGCCTACGGGGCGGACCTACTCCGCCTGGAAGTCCCCCGCGGCGACCCGCAGCGGGCGGAGCATCGCGAAGATCTCGCCGCACTCCTCGGCGTCGTACGCGCCCAGGCCGAAGTCCATCGCCATGAGGTCGCGCGTCGCGGCCTCGACAACCTCGCGGCCCCGGTCGGTGATGGAGGCCAGGGTGCCCCGGCCGTCGTTAGGGTTGGGGCGCTTGTTCACCAGGCCGGACCGCACCAGCCGGTCGATGGTGTTCGTCACGGAGGTGGGGTGCACCATGAGGCGCTCGCCGATCTTGGACATCGGCAGTTCGCCCGACTTGGAGAAGGTGAGCAGCACCAGCGCCTCGTAGCGCGCGAAGGTCAGCCCGTACGGCTTGACCACCGCGTCGACCTCGGCCAGCAGGATCTGGTGCGCCCGCATGATCGAGGTGATCGCGGACATGGAGGGCACGCCGCCCCAGCGCTGCTTCCAGAGTTCGTCGGCACGGGCGATGGGGTCGAAGGAGAGACTGAGGGGCTTGGACACGGCACCAGACCTTACCGGCCGGTCATATGCCGGTCAGCCCCGTCTCGCCTTTCGATACCACCGCCCATGGCGTACGGCTACCCGGCTAGGTGTCGCTCCACCGTGTCCACCTTCGACGTGAGGCCGTCGCTCACGCCGGGGCGGATGTCCGCCTTGAGCACGAGAGACACGCGCGGCGCCCGCGCCTCGACGGCCGCGACGGCCCGCCGGACGACGTCCATGACCTCGTCCCACTCGCCTTCGACGGAGCTGAACATCGCGTCGGTACGGTTCGGCAGCCCCGACTCGCGGACCACCCGCACGGCGTCGGCCACGTACTCCCCGACGTCCTCGCCGACGCCGAGGGGCGTCACGGAAAAGGCGACGATCACGCGCCCACGATCCCTTCCTGGCGGGCGCGGGAGGCGATGACCGCGCTCTCGGCCTCACGCTTGAGCATGCGCTCGGCGAAGAAGCCGCCGGTCGGCAGGACGGAGAGGACGAAGTAGAGGGCGGCGGTCTTCAGCGGCCACTTGGCGCGGTTCCAGGCGTCCGCCCAGAAGACCACGTACAGCACGAAGAGGACACCGTGGATCATGCCCATCACCGGCACCGCGTTGAAGTCGGTGGTCCGCTTCAGTACCGAGCAGACGAGCAGCAGCAGGAAGGAGATCGCCTCGGGGCCCGAGACCAGGCGGAGGCGGCGGAGGGCGGAGGCGGTCTTGAGGTCCACGGGTCACCTTCGGAGGGAGAGATTCGCTGACGGCGCGGGCGGCGTGCGCTCCGCCTTGTGAACGGAAGCACAATCGTTCGCCCATTGTGGCAAACAGCGCCCTAAGGGGTGGACTCAGGGTCGGTCTCCACCCGTGGGCTCTGTTCTGTCCACCTGTGACGGGGCTACCTTCGCATTTGTGGCGATGTTCCGACTTCAAGGCAGCAAGGTACTCGCCGTCGACATGACCGGAGACGCCGTGAAGGCGAAGAACGGCTCGATGGTCGCGTACGACGGGGAGATGGCCTTCAAGAAGCTGAGCGGTGGCGGTGAGGGCATCCGGGGGGTGGTGACCCGGCGGATCACCGGCGAGCAGATGACAGTGATGGAGGTGAGGGGGCAGGGGACCTGCTGGTTCGCGGACCGGGCCTCGGAGATCAACCTCGTGGGTCTCCAGGGCGACAAGCTGTACGTCGAGTCGAGCAACTTCCTGGCGGCGGACGCCGGACTGCGCACCGGCACCAGCTTCACGGGGACGCGCGGCGCCTCGCAGGGCAACGGGCTGTTCACCACGACCGTCGAGGGGCACGGGCAGGTGGCGATCATGTCGGACGGCCCAGCGGTGGTGCTGCGGGTCAGCGCGCAGTACCCGCTGACCGTCGACCCGGGGGCGTACGTGGCGCACCAGGGGAACCTGCGGCAGTCCTTCCAGTCGGGTGTGACCTTCCGCACCCTGCTCGGGGAGGGCGGCGGCGAGGCCTTCCAGATCCGCTTCGAGGGCGACGGCCTGGTGTACGTGCAGCCGAGCGAGCGGAACACGATCGCGGGGGATGTCTGACGATGGCCTTCCAGGAGATGAACCACAAGGTGGTGCGGGCCACCGTGGCGCCCGGGCAGCGGCTGTTCAGTCAGCGCGGGGCGATGCTCGCGTACCAGGGCGAGGTGTCCTTCACCCCCAATCTGCGGGGCGGCCAGGGCGGCGTCATGTCGATGATCGGCCGTCGGGTGGCGAACGAGGACACCCCGCTGATGACCGTCGAGGGCAGCGGCACCGTGCTCTTCGGGCACGGCGGCCACCACGTCCAGGTGATCAACCTCGCCGGCGACACGCTGTACGTCGAGGCGGACCGCCTCCTCGCCTTCGAGGGCACCCTGGAGCAGGGCACGGTGTTCCTGGGCTCGCAGGGCGGCGTCATGGGCATGGTGCGCGGGCAGGTCAGCGGGCAGGGGCTGTTCACCACGACGCTGAAGGGCCACGGCTCGGTGGCGGTGATGGCCCACGGGGGCGTCTTCGAGGTCCCGATCACCCCGCAGCGGCCGGTGCGCGTCGACCCCCAGGCGTACGTCGCCCACCACGGCGACGTACGCAACAAGCTGTCCACGGCCATGGGCTGGCGGGACATGGTGGGGCGCGGCTCGGGCGAGGCGTTCCAGCTGGAGCTCAGCGGCAGCGGCACGGTGTTCGTCCAGGCGTCGGAGGAGAAGCTTTGAGCACGGTCCACCACGACCCGTCGACCCTGCCGGCCGACGACAACGTGAACCCGTACACCTTCTGTGTGGAGCTGAAGGGGAGCCAGTGGTTCCTGCAGAAGGGGAAGATGATCGCCTACTACGGGACGATCGATTTCAACGGCGTCGGGCACGGCCGGCTGGACCGTCTGGTGCGTACGTCGTTCCATTCGCCACTGCACGCGAGCGACTGGGTCGTGGCCGAGGGTTCGGGCAAGATGCTCCTCGCCGACCGGGCCTTCGACGTGAATTCGTATGACCTTGAGGACGGCAACCTGACCATTCGCTCCGGCAACCTGCTCGCTTTTCAGCCAAGTCTCGCGCTCAAGCAGTCGATCGTGCCGGGTTTTCTGACGCTGATCGGAACCGGAAAGTTCGTGGCCGCGTCGAACGGTCCGGTGGTGTTCATGGAACCGCCGATCCGGGTCGACCCGCAGGCCCTGGTCGGCTGGGCCGACTGCCCGTCCCCGTGCCATCACTACGACCACGGGTACATGACCGGCCTGATGGGCGGTCTACGTGCGATGACGGGGCTCGGCGGGGCCTCCGGGGAGGAGCACCAGTTCGAGTTCGTGGGGGCGGGGACGGTGCTGCTGCAGTCGAGCGAGGCACTGATGGCGGAGCAGGCCACGGGGGCTCCGCCACAGCAGGCGGGGGTGCCCGGCGGCGGGGCGCAGGGAGCCCGGGGAGGGCGTTCCGGGGTACCGGGGCTTCCCGGACAGCTGGGGGACCTCCAGCGCCGCTTCGGGCTGTGAGCGGTAATCTGCGGAGTGTGACATCGAACGCGTGCGCACCGTCACCGTCACAGAAAACCCCTCACTAGTTCGCCTTTCAACCTTTTAGGTAGACTTCATTCATGGAGACCGAGACGGCCACCCGCTGGCTGACCGATACGGAGCAGTGTGCTTGGCGCACCCACCTGGAGGTCAACAGGCTGTTGACGCACCAGCTAGAGAAGGACCTGCAGCCGTTCGGCCTGACAATGAACGACTACGAGATCCTGGTGAACCTCTCCGAGTCGGAGGGCGATCGCATGCGGATGAGCGACCTGGCCACCGCCACGATGCAGTCCAAGAGCCGCCTCTCCCACCAGATCACGCGCATGGAGAACGCGGACCTGGTCCGCAGGGAGAACTGCGAGTCCGACCGCCGCGGCCTCTACGCCGTCCTCACCGGGCACGGCATGGAGACCATGCGGAAGGTCGCACCGCACCACGTGGCCTCCGTCCGCAGGCACTTCATCGACCTGCTGGCCCCCGAGACCCTGACCGAACTGGACAAGGCACTCAAACCCATCGCGGAACACCTGCGCGGACAGCGAGGGCGTTCCTGATCCAGGGGCTGTCGTTCGGATCTTGCCGGGGTCGCGGGGCCTGGCACCGTTGCCTGGAGTCGGCCTGATCCGAACGACAGCCCCTAGGCGGCCGGCAGGCGGAGCTCGAACAGGGCGCCGCCTGCCGGCGCGTCGTGCACGGTGAGCGTGCCGCCGTGCCGCACGGCGACGTCGCGGGCGATGGCCAGCCCCAGCCCCGCCCCGCCGTCGTCGCGGCTGCGGGCGGCGTCGAGCCGTACGAACCGTTCGAAGATCCGCTCCCGGTCGGCCGCCGGCACCCCCTCCCCGTCGTCGGCCACCCCGACCACGGCCAGGTCGCCGTCCCGCCGCACGGACACCTCCACCGCCGAGCGGGCGTGCCGCTGGGCGTTGTCGAGCAGATTGGCCAGCACCCGGCCCAACTGCCCGCGCGAGCCGGCCACCGTCACCCCGCCGGCGACACCGGCGTCCTCCCGCACGCTCACCCCGGCCCGTCCCCCGGCCTCCTCCCGCGCCAGCGCCGCGAGGTCGACCCGCGCGTCGGCCGGCCGCTCCCCCGCGTCCAGCCGGGCAAGGAGCAACAGGTCGGCGGCGAGGTGCTGGAGCCGTACGGTGTCCTCCACCGCGCCGTCGAGGTCCAGCAGCTCGGGATGGGCGGCGGCCACCTCCAGCTGGGTGCGCAGCGAGGCGATCGGGCTGCGCAGCTCGTGCGAGGCGTCGGCGACGAACCGCCGCTGCCGCTCCACGGAGGTCTCCAGCGCGGCCAGCGTCTCGTTGGTGGTCGAGGCGAGCCTGGCCACCTCGTCGTGGGTGCCCGGCAC
Source organism: Streptomyces sp. NPDC058534 (assembly GCF_042717365.1). Taxonomy (NCBI): domain Bacteria; kingdom Bacillati; phylum Actinomycetota; class Actinomycetes; order Kitasatosporales; family Streptomycetaceae; genus Streptomyces; species Streptomyces sp. NPDC058534. The sequence goes on along the minus strand of NZ_JBHXNW010000024.1, from coordinate 94,301 downwards.
CGGGACGCGACGGGCCAGGTCCTCGCTGGCGGTGATCGCGGCCATCTCCCGCCGGATGCCCTCCACCGGACGCAGCGCGCGCCGGGTGACCAGCCAGGTCACCCACCCGACGACCGCGAGCAGCACCGGGAAGCCGATCAGCATGACGGTCAGCGCGGTGTTCACGGCGCCGTGCTCGGCGGAGAGCGGGGCCCCGGCGTAGACGGTGAGGCGGCCCCTGTCGTCGGTCTTCACGGGGACGGCGGCGAAGCGGTAGTCCTCCGTGTCGCCGTCGATGGTCGCCGAACCGTCGCTGACGGTGGTCCGTTCGCCGATCTCACCCGCTTCGAGCGGCTCGCCCGCGTCGTCATCGTCGTCCGCGTCGTCCGCCTCGTCCGCGTCGCCGGTGCCGTCGGGCGAGGCGGCCGGCCGCGGCTTCACCGTCTCGACGCCGGTGCCGGTGATCCGCTCCAGGTCCTCACTGGCGGCGACCAGCGTGCCGTCCTCGTCGACGACCTGCACCGGGCGGTCGTCCACGTCCAGCGACAGGTCGGCGTACGGCGTCCCGACCGCCAGCTCGGTCGCGACCTCGCGCGCGGAGCGTTCGGCCTGGGTGCCGGCCTCGCCGAGCAGGTTGGAGCGCAGGGACAGCAGGACGGCGGCGCCGGCCGCGACGAGGGCGACGGCGACCACCAGGGTCGCGCCGAGCGTGGCGCGGGCCCGGACCGACCCGAAGAGGCGGCTCATCGCCCGCCCTCCAGGCGGTATCCGGCGCCGCGCACGGTCCGGATGAGCCCGGCGCGCAGCTTGCGGCGCAGGGCGCTGACGTACACCTCGACGATGTTCGGGTCGCCGTCGTAGGCGAAGTCCCAGACGTGCTCCAGGATCTCCGCCTTGGACACGACCTGTCCGGCCCGCACCACGAGCTGCTCCAGGACCGCGAACTCCTTCGCGGTGAGGGTGACCTCGTCCTCGCCGAGGAACACCCGGCGGGCGGCGGTGTCGACCTTGAGGTCGCCGTGGACGTGCACGGGCGAGGCCCCGCCGCCCTGCGCGCGGCGCCGCAGCAGCGCCTTCACGCGGGCGACCAGGACGACGTACGAGAAGGGCTTGGTGAGGTAGTCGTCCGCGCCCGTGTCCAGGCCCTCCGCCTCGTCGTACTCGCCGTCCTTGGCGGTGAGCATCAGGATCGGCACGTCGTGCCCGGCGGCGCGCAGGGCGGCGCAGACCCGGTAGCCGTTGAGGCCGGGCAGCATGATGTCGAGGATGACGAGGTCGTAGTCGCCCTCGCCGGCCCGGTACAGGCCCTCCATGCCGTCGTGGACGACGTCCACGGCGTACCCCTCGGCGGTGAGGCCCCTCGCGAGCGACAGGGCCAACCGCTTTTCGTCCTCCACGATCAACAGGCGCATATGTAAAGAGTGGCAAAACCAGGCTGAAGAACCCTTCAGGAGGCTTCAGCTCCGGCTCAGCGTCGGTCCGCGACAGTGAAGACGTCGAAAACGACTGCACTCTGGACGACTCGGGAGGAACCAGCATGAGGCGCAACATCGTGATCGCCGCCGTCACCGCCGCCGCACTGATCGGAGGCGGTACGGCGACGGCCCTCGCGACCACGGGCGGCGACGGCCGGGGCACGACGCCCCGGGCGGACGTGAGCGTGTCGGACGACGGTGGCGTACGGGACGAGTCCGACGACCACGACGACTCGGCCGACGACCACGACGACCACGACGACACCGCCCGTGCGTCCTCCGCCAAGGTGACGGCGGCCGGCGCCATCGCCTCCGCCCTGCGGGACACGCCGGGCACCGCCGTCTCCGCCGACCTGGACGACGAGGACGACGAAGGCGACGGCGACGACCGGCGTGAGCGTGCCGCCTGGGAGGTCGACATCCTCTCCGGCGACGGCACCTGGCACAGCGTCCGGATCGACCCGGCCTCCGGCAAGGTCCTCGGCTCCCACAAGGACGACGACGAGGACGACACGGCCGAGGCGCGGGCCGCCCTCAAGGGCACCTCCGTCACCGCGGCCGAGGCGGCGCAGGCCGCGGCCGGCAAGGGCACGGTGACCTCCGTGGACCTGGACGACGACGGCGACGACGACGGCGACGGCCCGGCCGCCTGGGAGGTCGAGACCCGTGCCGACGGCAAGGGCGAGCAGGACTGGCGGGTCGACCTGAAGACCGGCAAGATCACAGCCGACCGCTCGGACTCGGACGACTCCGGCTCGGACGACTCCGGCTCGGACGACGACTGACCGGCCCCGCCCACCTCGCGGACGCACCGCGGCGGCGCCCCGGCACCAGCGCCGCCGCCACCGCGACCGCGCCGGCCACCGCGAAGCACACCGGCAGCGGCAGTCGTTCCACCAGCAGGCCCACCGCGGCGGCACCGGCGGCCATGCCGGCGTTCACGGCCGTGTTGCACCAGGCACCCGCCCGGGTCCGGAAGCCGGGCGCCGCGCTCTCGTCGGCGATCAGGTACGCCGTCGTGAGCGCCGGTGCCACGAAGAGCCCCGCGCAGGCGACGGCCGCGACCAGCGTGCCGACGCCCGGGGCGAGACCCGCGGCGGCCAGGCTCACGCCGAGACCGGCCGCGAGGAACGGCAGCCGGGCGCGGGCGGACGAGGTCCAGGTGATGGCGCCGTTCAGCAGACCGCCGACCGCGCTGCCCGCCGACAGTGCCGCGAGCACCCAGGCGACGGTGGTGCCCCCGAGGTCACGCTGCCCCGCGTAGGCGACGGCGAGGAGGTCGACGGCGCTCACCGAGACGCCGACCCCCGCGGCGACGAGGACCGGCTGCAGCAGGGCCCGTCCCTGCCCGGCTCCACCTCGCCCGGCCGTCGGCGCGTCGTCCTTCTCCCGCCCCGCCGGTCGCGGGGCGTCCGCCGCCGGCGACGTGACGAAGCCGAGGGTGCCCACCGCCACCAGCACCGCGCTGAGCACGACGCCGACGGCCGGTGGGGCGAAGCCGACCACGACGCCGACCAGCAGCGGACCGGAGACGAAGAGCAGTTCCTCGGCGACACCGTCCAGGCTGTAGGCGCGCTGCAGCAGGGCGCGATCGGGGAGCATGTCGGCCCACACCGCCCGCATCGAGGGCCCGAGCGGCGGTGTGCAGGCACCCGCGAACGCGGCGGTCACGGCGAGCACGGCCGCGGGCACGCCCGGGCGCCAGCAGGCCGCCGCCGTCGCGCAGAGCAGGGCGGCGTACAGCAGGGCCATGGGGAGCAGGGCCCGGCGCGGGCCGTGCCGGTCGACCAGGCCGGCGCGGTAGGGGGACAGGAAGACGCTCGTCGCGCCGAAGAGCGCCATGACCAGGCCGGCCACGGCGTACGACCCGGTGGACCGGGTCAGGGCGAGCATCAGGGAGAGGGAGACCGTGCCGTACGAGAGCCGGCCGACGAGGGCGGCCGCGAAGGTGCGGCGGGCATGGGGGACACGGAGCACGGCGGCGTACGAGGGCCGCGGAAAGGGCGTGGACATGCGAAGGGTTCCTCTGCGGGAAGGCAACGAGGGGACGCCGAGGCGCGCGACGGCCGGATGCGGCGGTCGCGTGCGGGGCGGGCCCTATGCCATGAGGAGGAACATGCGGGTCAAGGTAGCAGCGCGGCTCCGTGTGCGCGCGGTCTTTTTCGGACGTCGGGCGTCAGCCGTCGAACGCCGGGCGTCAGCCGTTCGTCAGCCCCGCCACCAGTTCGTCCGCCGCGCGGTACGGGTCGAGTTCGCCGGCCACGATCCGTTCCGCCAGGGTGCCGAGGCGGCGGTCGCCGTGCAGGTCCCCGATGCGTTCGCGCAGGGTGGTGACGGCGATGGTCTCGACCTCGCGGGCGGCGCGGGCGCGGCGGCGTTCGGCGAGGACGTCCCGCTCCTCCATCCACGCGCGGTGCTTCTCCAGGGCCTCGACCACCTCGTCGACGCCCTCGGCGCGTGCGGCGACCGTCTTGACGATGGGCGGGCGCCAGTCGCCGGCGGCGCGGGCCTCGCCGAGGCCCAGCATGTGGTTCAGCTCGCGGGCGGTGGCGTCGGCGCCGTCCCGGTCGGCCTTGTTGACGACGTAGACGTCGCCGATCTCCAGGATTCCGGCCTTGGCCGCCTGGATGCCGTCGCCCATGCCGGGGGCGAGGAGGACGACGGAGGTGTCGGCCTGGGAGGCGATCTCGACCTCGGACTGGCCGACGCCGACCGTCTCGACCAGGATCACGTCGCAGCCGGCCGCGTCCAGGACGCGGATCGCCTGCGGGGCCGCCCAGGCGAGGCCGCCGAGGTGGCCGCGGGTCGCCATGGAACGGATGTAGACGCCGGGGTCGGAGGCGTGCTCGGACATCCGGACGCGGTCGCCGAGCAGCGCGCCGCCGGAGAAGGGGGAGGAGGGGTCGACCGCGAGGACGCCGACCCGCCTGCCCTGCTTGCGGTACGCCGTCACCAGCGCCGAGGTGGACGTCGACTTGCCGACGCCCGGCGAGCCGGTGAGACCGACCACGTAGGCCCCGCCGGTCAGCGGCGCGAGCGCCTCCATGACCTCCCTGAGCTGCGGGGACGCCCCCTCCACCAGAGAGATCAGCCTGGCCACGGCCCGCGGTCGGCCTTCCCTGGCCTGGGCCACCAGTGAGGAGACGTCCTGCATCACAGCTCCGTTCAGCTCCGTCCGACTAGGTTCGACTGCGTTGACTGCGTTGACTGCTTGACTGCGTTCCGTGAGACGCCGTACGGGCGCTCAGGCCTTCGGTACCCGGATGATCAGCGCGTCACCCTGGCCGCCGCCGCCGCACAGGGCCGCCGCGCCGATCCCGCCGCCGCGCCGGCCCAGCTCCAGCGCCAGGTGCAGCACCAGCCGGGCGCCGGACATGCCGATCGGATGGCCCAGCGCGATGGCACCACCGTTGACGTTCACCCTTTCGGTGGACACGCCGAGGTCCTTCATTGACTGCACGGCGACGGCCGCGAACGCCTCGTTGATCTCGATCAGGTCGAGGTCGCCGACCTCCAGCCCGTCCTTCTTCAGCGCGTGCCGGATCGCGTTGGACGGCTGCGACTGCAAAGAGTTGTCCGGCCCGGCGACGTTGCCGTGCGCGCCGATCTCGGCGATCCACTCCAGGCCCAGCTCCTGCGCCTTGGCCTTGCTCATCACGACCACGGCCGCGGCGCCGTCGGAGATCTGCGAGGAGGAGCCGGCGGTGATCGTGCCCTCCTTGGAGAACGCCGGCCGGAGCTTGCCCAGCGACTCCGCGGTGGTCTCGCCGCGGATGCCCTCGTCCTTGCTGAAGACCACCGGGTCGCCCTTGCGCTGCGGGATCTCGACCGGGGCGATCTCGGCGTCGTACACGCCGTTCTTCTGGGCGGCCGCGGCGCGCTGGTGGGACAGGGCGGCGATCTCGTCCTGGGCGCCGCGCTCGATGCCGAGGCGGGTGTTGTGCTTCTCGGTGGACTCGCCCATGGCGATGTTCTCGAAGGAGTCGGTCAGCCCGTCGTGCGCCATGGCGTCGATCATCTGGACCGCGCCGTACTTGTAGCCCTCGCGGGACTTCGGCAGCAGGTGCGGGGCGTTGGTCATGGACTCCTGGCCGCCGGCCACGACCACGTCGAATTCACCCGCGCGAATGAGCTGGTCGGCGAGGGCGATGGCGTCGAGGCCGGAGAGGCACACCTTGTTGATCGTCAGTGCCGGGACGTTCATGGGGATGCCGGCCTTGACGGCGGCCTGGCGGGCGGGAATCTGCCCGGCGCCGGCCTGGAGCACCTGGCCCATGATCACGTACTGGACCTGGTCGCCGCCGACCCCGGCGCGGTCCAGGGCGGCCTTGATCGCGAAACCGCCGAGATCGGCCCCGGAGAAGGGCTTCAGCGAGCCGAGCAGCCGCCCCATCGGGGTGCGGGCACCCGCGACGATGACGGAGGTCGTGCCGTTCGTTGCAGAAGACATGAGCTGCGATCCCCTTTTCCGGCCCGCACAGGCCGAGGAGTGAACGAGGGTTTACTCGAATGTACTGAGCGGTATCCCGCCCGTCACCCGGCGGTCGGTGTGATCGCGCGCACGTTGCGTAACCACCTCCGGAGCGCTGCACTGAATCCATGCTGACGCGAATCGACCACATCGGAATCGCCTGCCGCGACCTCGACACCACCGTCGAGTTCTACCGTGCCACTTACGGCTTCGAGGTGTTCCACACCGAGGTCAACGAGGAGCAGGGTGTCCGAGAGGCCATGCTCAAGATCAACGATACGTCGGACGGCGGAGCCTCGTACCTCCAGCTCCTGGAGCCCACCCGCGAGGACTCCGCGGTCGGCAAGTGGCTCGCGAAGAACGGCGAGGGCGTTCACCACATCGCCTTCGGTACGGCGGATGTGGACGCGGACGCCGCGGACATCCGGGAGAAGGGCGTACGCGTTCTGTACGACGAGCCCCGGCGGGGTTCCATGGGGTCGCGGATCACTTTCCTGCACCCCAAGGACTGCCATGGCGTACTGACAGAACTGGTCACTTCGGCGGCCGTTGAGTCACCTGAGCACTGACTCTCGTACATAGGGGCCGGTAGGGTTGGGCGCGGTCGCCGCTCAACCCAGGGTGACCCGGTCCTGTCGTCGGCGACGGCGGGATCGCCGGGGTCGTGTTTCGGGGGGCGGGCGACGGGGCAGCGGCACATGCTGCGCCGTTGATCTGACACCATTCCCCGGGGGCCCCGTCCGTCGGGCGGACGGAGCTCAGTCGGGAAGATTTGCGACCAGGGGACGGATGGGACCGCGCAGTGCGGGGCTACGAGAGCCAGGAGCGAGAGCCGGCGGCTGACGTCGACCACCTCTCTCGGTTCGAGGCCGAGATGAAGCGGCTGAAGACCGAGCGGGAAAAGGCGATCCAGCACGCCGAGGACCTCGGCTACCAGGTCGAGGTGCTGCGCGCCAAGTTGCACGAGGCGCGGCGCACCATCATGTCCCGGCCCGCCTTCGACGGCGGTGACATCGGGTACCAGGCCGAGCAGTTGCTGCGCAACGCGCAGACGCAGGCCGACCAGCTGCGCTCGGACGCCGAGCGGGAGCTGAGCCAGGCCCGGGCGCAGACCCAGCGCATCCTTCAGGAGCACGCCGAGCAGGCCGCCCGGCTCCAGGCGGAGCTGCACCAGGAGGCGGTGACCCGCCGCCAGCAGCTGGACCAGGAGCTGGCCGAGCGCCGGCAGACCGTCGAGTCGCACGTCAACGAGAACGTGGCCTGGGCCGAGCAGCTGCGCGCCCGCACCGAGCAGCAGGCCCGCCGCCTCCTCGACGAGTCCCGCACCGAGGCGGATCAGTCCCTGGCCACCGCCCGCACCGAGGCGGAGCGGCTGACCTCCGAGGCCCGGCAGCGGCTCACGAGCGACGCCGAGAGCGCCCGCACCGAGGCCGAGCAGATCCTGCGCCGCGCCCGCACCGACGCGGAGCGGCTGCTGAACGCCGCCTCCGACCAGGCCCAGGAGGCCACCGACCACGCGGAGCAGCTGCGCACCTCCACCGCCGACGAGTCGGAGTCCACGCGGCGCCAGTCCCAGGAGCTGAGCCGGGCCGCCGAGCGGCGCATGTCGGAGGCCGAGGAGGCGCTGCGCAAGGCGCAGACCGAGGCCGAGAAGGTGGTCGCCGAGGCCAAGGAGTCGGCGGCCAAGGCGCTGGCCGGCGCCGAGGCGACCAACGAACAGCGCACCCGTACCGCCAAGGAGCAGGTCGCCCGGCTGGTCGGCGAGGCCACCAAGGACGCGGAGAACACGAAGTCCGAGGCCGAGCAGCTGGTCGCGGACGCCCGCGCCGAGGCCGAGCGGATCGTCACGGCGGCCGCCGAGAAGGCCCGTACGCTCACCGCCGAGGAGTCGGCCACCCAGCTGTCCAAGGCGGCCAAGACCGCCGAGGACGTGCTGATCAAGGCGTCCGAGGACGCCAGGCGGACCACGAAGGCCGCCACCGAGGAGGCCGAGCGGATCCGCACCGAGGCCGAGGCCGAGGCGGACCGGCTGCGCGCCGAGGCGCACGACATCGCCACGGAGCTCAAGGGCGCGGCGAAGGACGACACCAAGGAGTACCGGGCCAAGACGGTCGAGCTGCAGGAGGAGGCGCGCCGGCTGCGCGGGGAGGCCGAGCAGCTGCGCGCCGACGCGGTCGCCGAGGGCGAGAAGATCCGCGCCGAGGCCCGCAAGGAGGCCGTGGCGCAGATCGAGGAGGCGGCGAAGACCGCCGAGGAGCTGCTCGCCAAGGCCAAGGCGGACGCGGACGAGCTGCGGCAGACCGCGACGACGGACAGCGAGAAGGTCCGCACCGAGGCCATCGAGCGGGCCACCACCCTGCGCCGGCAGGCCGAGGAGACCCTGGAGCGCACCCGCGCGGAGGCCGAGCGGCACCGCGCGGAGGCCGCCGAGCGCGCCGAGGAGCTCCAGGCGGACGCCGAGCGGGCCGCCCGCGAGCTGCGCGAGGAGACCGAGCGCGCCGTCGAGGCCCGCAGGACGGAGGCCGCCGAGGACCTGACGCGGCTGCACACGGAGGCCGAGGAGCACCGCACCGCCGCCGAGGAGGCGCTGACCGAGGCCCGCGAGGAGGGCGGGCGGCTCCGCCGGGAGGCCGCCGAGGAGAGCGAACGGCTGCGCGCCGAGGCCGCGGAGCGGATCCGTACGCTCCAGCAGCAGGCCGAGACGGAGGCCGAGCGGCTGCGCACCGAGGCCGCCGCCGACGCGTCCGCCTCCCGCGCGGAGGGCGAGTCCGTCGCCGTACGGCTGAGGTCGGAGGCGTCGAGCGAGGCCGAGCGGCTGAAGTCGGAGGCGCAGGAGAGCGCCGACCGGGTGCGCGCGGAGGCGCAGACCGCCGCCGAGCGCATCGCCGCCGAGGCGTCCGAGGCGCTGGGCGCCGCCCAGGAGGAGGCGGCCCGGCGCCGCCGCGAGGCCGAGGAACTGCTCGGGTCCGCCCGGCAGGAGGCCGGCCAGGAGCGCGAGCGGGCCCGCGAGCAGAGCGAGGAGCTGCTGGCCTCGGCGCGCAACCGCGTGGAGGAGGCGCAGGCCGAGGCGGTCCGGCTGGTCGAGGAGGCCGACCGGCGCGCGACCGAGATGGTGTCGGCCGCCGAGCAGCACGCGCAGCAGGTACGGGACTCCGTCACCGGGCTGCACGAGCAGGCCCACGAGGAGATCACCGGGCTGCGCAGCGCCGCCGAGCACGCGGCGGAGCGCACCCGGCACGAGGCCGAGCAGGAGGCGGACCGGGTCCGCGCCGACGCCCACGCGGCGCGGGAGCGGGCGGGCGAGGACGCCGGACGGCTGCGGCACGAGGCGCGGGAGGAGGCCGAGGCCGCCAAGACGCTGGCCGAGCGGACGGTGTCCGAGGCCATCACGGAGGCCGACCGGATCCGCGCCGATGTCTCGGAGCACGCCCAGCGGGTGCGCACCGAGGCCTCCGACGCCATCGCGGAGGCCGAGCAGGCCGCGTCGCGCACCCGGGCGGACGCCCGCGAGGACGCCAACCGCATCCGGTCCGACGCGGCGACGCAGGCGGACACCCTGATCACCGAGGCGAGCGCCGAGGCGGAGCGGCTCACCACGCAGACGGCGGCCGAGACCGACCGGATCCGGACGGAGACGGTCGCGGAGGCGGAGCGCGTCCGTACGGAGGCGTCGGGCGAGGCCGACCGGGTGCGGAACGAGGCGGGCGCCCGGGCCGAGCGGCTGCTCTCGGACGCCACCGGGGAGGCGGAGCGGCTGCGGGCCGAGGCCGCCGACACCGTGGGGTCCGCCCAGCAGCACGCCGAGCGGGTCCGCACCGAGGCCGACCGGGTCCGCACCGAGGCCGCGGCGGAGGCGGAGCGGGTCACCACGGCCGCCCGCGAGGAGGCCCAGCGCACCCTGGACGACGCCCGCAAGGACGCCAACAAGCGGCGCTCGGAGGCGGCCGAGCAGGTCGACACGCTCATCACGGAGACCACGTCCGAGGCCGACAAGCTGCTCTCCGAGGCGCGGCAGCAGGCCCAGAAGACCACCGCGGAGGCCGAGTCGCAGGCCGACACGATGGTCGGCGCGGCCCGCACCGAGGCCGGCCGGCTGGTCTCGGAGGCGACGGTCGAGGGCAACACCCGGGTGGAGAAGGCCCGTACGGACGCGGACGAGTTGCTGGTCGGCGCCCGCCGGGACGCGACCGCCATCAGGGGGCGCGCGGAGGAGCTGCGCGAGCGTCTCACGTCCGAGATCGAGGAGCTGCACGAGCGGGCGCGCCGCGAGGCCGCCGAGACGATGAAGTCGGCGGGCGACCGCTGCGACGCGCTCATCAAGGCCGCCGAGGAGCAGCTGGCCAAGGCGGAGGCGAAGGCCAAGGAGCTGGTGTCGGAGGCCAACTCCGAGGCGGGCAAGGTGCGCATCGCCGCCGTCAAGAAGGCCGAGGGGCTGCTGAAGGAGGCCGAGCAGAAGAAGGCCACCCTGGTCCGGGAGGCCGAGGAGCTGAAGGCCGAGGCGGTCCAGGAGGCCAGGCGCACGGTCGACGAGGGCAAGCGCGAGCTGGAGATCCTGGTGCGGCGCCGCGAGGACATCAACGCGGAGATCTCCCGGGTGCAGGACGTGCTGGAGGCGCTGGAGTCCTTCGAGACGCCGGCGGGGGGCAAGGACAACGGGGTGAAGGCCGGAGCCACGGTGGGCGCCCCACGTTCGGGTGGCAAGTCGTCAGACGGCTAGCGTCCGGGGCGGATTCGGTGTCTCCTGGAGATCTTTGGTTGACTGCCGACCGGACCCTTGACCAGAACTTTGGCAAGCCATCCGCGGGTCAGCCACTCAAAAGAGGTGTCATTCTCCGTATCAAACGCGCATCCGCTCGATGACACACCGCATTGGCGCCTAGGATTCCCTCTATCACCTCACCCGGTCTCTTTCGACAGGAACCCCATGAGCGACACTTCCCCCTACGGCTTCGAGCTTGTGCGGCGTGGGTACGACCGCGCTCAGGTGGACGAACGCATCTCCAAGCTCGTCTCCGACCGTGACAGCGCTCTCGCCCGCATCACCGCTCTGGAAAAGCGCATCGAGGAGCTTCACCTCGAGACCCAGAACGCCCAGGCCCAGGTCAACGACGCCGAGCCGTCGTACGCCGGCCTCGGCGCCCGGGTCGAGAAGATCCTGCGTCTCGCCGAGGAAGAGGCGAAGGACCTGCGCGAGGAGGCCCGGCGCGCGGCCGAGCAGCACCGCGAGCTGGCCGAGTCGTCGGCCCAGCAGGTGCGCAATGACGCGGAGTCGTACGCCGCGGAGCGCAAGTCCAAGGCCGAGGACGAGGGCGTCCGGATCGTCGAGAAGGCCAAGGGCGACGCCTCGCAGCTTCGTTCCGAGGCGCAGAAGGACGCGCAGTCCAAGCGCGAGGAGGCGGACGCCCTCTTCGAGGAGACCCGCGCCAAGGCCGCCCAGGCCGCCGCCGACTTCGAGACGAACCTCGCCAAGCGCCGCGAGCAGTCCGAGCGCGACCTGGCCTCCCGTCAGGCCAAGGCCGAGAAGCGTCTCGCGGAGATCGAGCACCGCGCCGAGCAGCTGCGCCTGGAGGCGGAGAAGCTGCGCACGGACGCGGAGCGCCGGGCCCGCCAGACCGTCGAGACGGCGCAGCGCCAGGCCGAGGACATCGTGGCCGACGCCAACGCCAAGGCGGACCGGATCCGTTCGGAGTCGGAGCGCGAGCTGGCCGCCCTGACCAACCGCCGCGACTCCATCAACGCGCAGCTCACCAACGTGCGCGAGATGCTGGCGACCCTCACGGGTGCCGCGGTGGCCGCCGCTGGTACGCCGGCCGAGGACGAGTCGGTCTCCCGCGGGGTGCCGGCCCAGCAGTCCCGCTGACGCGGGATACCGCGGCCGACCGGACAGGGAAACAGATACGGAAACAGATACGGAACAAGGACGAGGCCTTCTGTCACTGGGGTGGCAGTGGGCCTCGTCCCGTTCTAGCGTGGGCGCCATGATCGAGCTCGAGGGGCTGACCAAGCGGTACGGCGAGAAGGTGGCGGTCAACAATCTCTCCTGCACCGTCAGACCCGGCATCATCACGGGCTTCCTCGGCCCCAACGGGGCGGGCAAGTCCACCACCATGCGCATGGTGCTGGGCCTGGACCGGCCGACCGCCGGGGACGTGCGGATCGACGGCAAGCACTACGACCAGCTGACGGACCCGCTGACGTACATCGGGGCGCTGCTGGAGGCCAAGGCGTGGCACGGCGGGCGCAGCGCCTACAACCACCTGCTGTGCCTCGCGCAGAGCAACGGCATCCCGTCGGCCCGGGTGCGCGAGGTGCTGGACACGGTGGGGCTGTCGGCGGTCGCCAGGAAGAAGACCAAGGGGTTCTCCCTCGGCATGGGCCAGCGGCTCGGCATCGCCGGGGCGCTGCTCGGCGACCCGCGGATCCTGATGTTCGACGAGCCGGTCAACGGGCTCGACCCCGAGGGCATCCACTGGATCCGCAACCTGATGAAGACTCTGGCCGGGCAGGGGCGCACGGTGTTCGTCTCCTCCCACCTGATGAGCGAGATGGCGCTGACGGCGGACCACCTGGTGGTCATCGGCCAGGGCAGGCTGCTGGCGGACACCTCGATGGCCGACTTCATCGCGGAGAACTCGCGCAGCTACGTCCGGATCCGCACCCCGCAGCGCGAGCGGCTGCTCGACGCGTTGCACGGCGCCGGCATCGAGGTCGCCGACACCGACGCCGAGGTGCTGGAGGTGGACGGCGACAAGTCGGAGGCCGTCGGCGAGCTGGCGGCGCGCAACCAGGTCGTGCTGTACGAGCTGAGCCCGCAGCGGGCCTCGCTGGAGGAGGCGTTCATGCAGCTGACCGCGGAGTCCGTGGAGTACCACGCGCACGACGGGCAGCCGCCCGGCCCGGTGCCGCAGCAACAACAGCAACAGCGACAGCCGCGGCAGCCGTGGGGCAGCGACTGGAAGAGGGGATGAGCATGGCGACGGCACAGGTCGTCCGGTCGGAGTGGACCAAGATCCGTTCGGTCGCGTCCACGGTGTGGACGCTGTCCCTCGCCGTGGTCGTCACCATCGCCCTCGGCATGCTGATCTCGGCGCTGTCGAAGAGCGAGTTCGACGGCATGAGCGAGCGGGACCGGCTCTCCTTCGACCCGACCTTCATCAGCTTCGCCGGCACCAGCCTCGGCCAGTTGGCGATGATCGTGTTCGGTGTGCTGGTCGTGGGCAACGAGTACAGCTCCGGCATGATCCGCACCTCGCTGGCGGCCGTGCCGCGGCGCGGCGGCTTCCTGTTCAGCAAGATCGCGGTGGCCACCGTGCTCGCCTTCATCGTGGCCATGATCACCAGCTTCGCGACGTTCTTCCTCGGGCAGGCGATGCTCGGCGACCTCAAGGCGTCGATCGGTGACGCGGGCGTACTGCGCGCGGTGATCGGCGGCGGCCTCTACATGACCCTCATCGCGATGTTCTCGATGGGCGTCGCGGCGATGTTGCGCTCACCGATGCTGTCGCTGGGCATCCTGATGCCGTTCTTCTTCCTGATCTCCAACATCCTGGGCAACGTCCCGGCCACGGAGAAGGTCGGCCGCTTCCTGCCCGACCAGGCCGGCAGCAAGATCATGCAGGTGGTCACCCCGATCGACGACGACGTCCCGTACGGCCCGTGGGGCGGCCTCGGCATCATGGTCCTGTGGGTGATCGCGGCCCTCGTCGGCGGGTACGTGGTGCTGAAGAGGCGGGACGCCTAGCGCCGTCCGGCGGGTCAGCCGGCAGGAAGGCGCCGGCGCGGCCAAGCCGTGCTACCTCTGCGCGCGACGACAACGCCGCAGGTGGGCGGGCCGGACCCCGCGTCCGCGGCATGATCCGCCGGACAGCCCCAGGGCTCGTCGGACCGGTGCTGAAAAGGTTCCGTGGGGCGTCGGATTTTGCCCGGGCTTGAACGGAACCGTCAGCGCCCGGATATCCTCCTAACCCTTACGGGGGCGTGTGCCCTGCTGTCCTGAACCTTTCGATGGGTGCGGAGCATGATCGAGGCTGTCGGCCTGACCAAGCGATACGGCGACAAGACCGCTGTGTACAACCTCTCCTTCCAGGTGCGGCCCGGTGCCGTCACCGGCTTCCTCGGGCCCAACGGCTCGGGCAAGTCGACGACGATGCGGATGATCCTCGGCCTGGACAACCCCACCGCGGGTCACGTGACGATCGGGGGCCACCCGTACCGCAGGCTGCCGAACGCCGCGCGGCACGTCGGTGCGCTGCTGGACGCCAAGGCGGTGCACGGCGGCCGGGCCGCCCGCAACCACCTGCTGAGCCTGGCCCAGCTGTCGGGCATCCCGGCCCGGCGGGTGGACGAGGTGCTCGGCGTGGTCGGCCTCCAGGACGTGGCCAAGCGGCGCTCCAAGGGCTTCTCGCTCGGCATGGGCCAGCGGCTCGGCATCGCCGCGGCGCTGCTCGGCGACCCCCAGGTGCTGCTCTTCGACGAGCCGGTCAACGGCCTCGACCCCGAGGGCATCCACTGGGTGCGCAACCTGATGAAGGCGCTCGCGGCGGAGGGCCGTACCGTCTTCGTCTCCTCGCACCTGATGAGCGAGATGGCGCTGACCGCGGACCACCTCATCGTCATCGGGCGCGGCCAGCTGCTCGCCGACATGAGCGTGAAGGAGTTCATCTCGGCCAACTCCGCCGACTTCGCGCGGGTGCGGACCCCGGACACCGACCCGCAGCTGCGCGAGAAGCTGACCTCCGCGCTGACCGAGGCGGGCGGCCACGTGCTGCCCGAGCAGGACGGCGCGCTGCGCGTGACCGGCCTCGCGCTCCCCTGGATCAGCGACATCGCGCACGGCAGTGACGTACGGCTGTGGGAGCTGTCGCCGCACCAGGCCTCCCTGGAGGAGGCGTACATGCGGATGACGCAGGGCGCCGTCGACTACCGGTCGACCGCGGACCAGAAGGCGGGGCTCCAGCAGCCGCTGCCGCCGGGCGCGCAGCCGCCGATGCCGGTGCCCGGCCAGGGCCAGCCCGGCTGGTACGCCCCGCCGCCGCCCCAGCACGGCGGTCAGCCCTTCGCGGCGCCGCAGGGAGCGCCGGGCCAGGCCCCGGCGGGACCGTACGGCGCCCCGGCCGCGCCGGGCGGGCAGCCGGCCAACCCGTACGCGGCTCAGCAGGCGCCGCAGGCCGCGCAGGCGCCTCAGGGGGTCGCTCCGGCCCCGGCGCCGCCCGCGGCCTCCCCCGAGCCGCTGTCGGCCTACGCGCCCGTCACCGACCCGACCAAGCCCGAGGACGCCCGATGAGCACGCCCCAGCCCCCGACCCCTCAGGCCGCCCCCGACTGGCAGGCGGCGCCCGGTTCGCCGTACCCCACCTACACGTCGCCGATCCCGGTGGTGCGCACGAGCCTCGCGCACGCGCTCGCCTCCGAGTGGACGAAGATCAAGTCGGTGCGCTCGACGATGTGGACGCTGGGCGTGTTCGTCCTGCTGGTCATCGGCATCGGCCTGCTGACCGGCGTGGTGGTGGCGAACTCGTCCTCCGACCTGGCCGGCGAGAGCGCGCTGAGCCTCGGCTTCTTCGGGCTGCTGCTCGGCAGCATCTGCGTCATCACGCTCGGCGTGATGACCACCGCCTCGGAGTACGGCACCGGCATGATCCGCACGACGATGACCGCCTGCCCCAGCCGCGGCCGGGTGCTGACGGCGAAGGCGATCGTCTTCTTCCTGGTGGCCTTCGTGGTGACCCTGGTCTCCGCGACGCTGATCGGCCTCGCGCACGTGGCCATGCTGGAGGGCAACGGGGCGGCCGAGCCCACCGGCGCCGAGTGGCTGAAGGGCACCGTCGGCGTCTCGCTGTACATCGCGCTGCTCGGCCTGCTCTCGCTGGCCGTCGGGTCGATCATCCGGCACTCGGCGGGAGCCATCACCATCATGATCGGCGTCCTGCTCGCGCCGCTGGTGATCGCGCTGTTCATGTTCTCGGAGTCCCTGAGGGACGTGCAGCAGGCGCTGTTCGAGTACTCGATCCCGAACCAGATGAGCATCTTCTACGCCAACTCGCTGTCCGAGTCCGGACCCTCGGGCTGGGACCCGCTGTGGATCGTGCTCGGCGTGACGGCGGCCGCGTTCGCCGGCGCCTTCGCCCTGCTGGAGAAGCGGGACGTCTGACCCCGCTCAGAACTTCGGCGCGTTACGGGACCGCTGCACCCGCGTGGTGCGGCGGTCCTTCGCGTTCCAGCACGCCTTGTGCCAGTGCCGGCGCTCGTCGACCCCCGAGTGCGCCCGCCAGGCCACCACGTGCGGGATGCCGTCCGGAATCAGCTGGTCGCAGCCCGGGCAGCGGTACGACTTCCCCTGCGCGCTCGCGCCCGCCACGTGCCGTACGTTCCACTCCTCGCCCTGCCAGTCCTCCGACGACTGCCAGCCGCCGTAACGGCCGGCACCGTCGTCCTCGGCGCTCCGGCCGGACGAACCGGTTCCGTTGGGTCGGTTGCGACGCGGGGACACAGGACACCTCACGGAGCTATACAGGAAGTACGGGCGGCGTCCAGCCTACGCGGCACGGACCGGGCCCTCCCGTGACGGCGGATTCTGCAGACAATCCGCAAATTCCGCCGTCCGGCCGTGTCCTCGGCACGTGTCACGCGGTTATGCGGTGTGGGGGAGCTCCGTGTCGGGGCCGAGGAAGCAGGAAAAGGCAATGCGCGTTGGAAGTTTCGTGTTGGGGGCCCAGTTCCCGGGCCAGGGTCAGGGGGAGGCGCTGCACCGCGCGGTCCGCTCGGCCGAGGTCGCCGAGGAGGCCGGGCTGGACACGGTCTGGCTGGCCGAACACCACTTCGTGCCGTACGGCACGTGCCCGTCGGCCGTGACGCTGGCCGCGCTGCTGCTGGGCCGCACCCGGCGCATCCGGGTCGGCACCGCGGTCAGCGTGCTGCCCACCGTCCATCCCGTGGCGCTCGGCGAGCAGGCCGCGCTGCTGCACGTCACGAGCGGCGGCCGGTTCTCGCTGGGCGTCGGCCGGGGCGGTCCGTGGGTGGACCTGGAGGTCTTCGGCGCGGGCCTGGAGGCGTACGAGAAGGGGTTTCCGGAGTCGCTCGACCTCCTGGTCCGCTGGCTGCGCGAACCGGCCGTCGGCACCTCGGGGGACCGCTTCAGTTTCCGCGAGGTGCCCGTCGTCCCGCGCCCCTCGGAGGCCCTCTCGGAGGCGGCGGGCCCGGAGGTCGTCGTCGCCTGCACCTCGCCGTCGAGCGTGCGGATGGCGGCCGAGCGGGGGCTGCCGATGCTGCTGGGCATGCACGTCGGCGACGAGGAGAAGGCGGAGATGGTCGCCCTGTGGCGGCGCCGCGCCCGCGCGGCCGGACGCCCGGCGGCCGAGGTCCACGCCGCGGCCCATGTCTCGGCCGGCGTCTGCCAGATCGCCGACCGGCGCACGGACGCGGCGGAGACCCTGCTCAAGGCGATGCCGGGCTGGCTGCGGCAGGGTCTTGGCGCCCATGTCACGGTGGACGGCCGGGCCCGGCAGATGCGCGACCCACACGCGTACACCGAACTGCTCTGCGGGCTGCACCCGGTGGGCACGCCCCGGCTCTGCGCGGACCGGCTGGCGGCCACGTCCGAGCGCACCGGCATCTCCCGCTTCGCGCTGCTCGTCGAGGGCTCCGGAGACCTCGCGGCGACCGAGGACAACGTACGGCGGCTCGGCGCCGAGGTGCTCCCCCAGCTCCGCTGAGGCCGTGGGCGGGGAGCTTGCCGCTCCGGTACAGAACTGCACCTCCCGCGTACGGAGCGGCAAGCGGACGATCGTGGCGTCAGCAGTCGCGGAACTCGGGCGACTGGTTCAGCACCTGGCTGCGCACCGAGGTGAAGCGGGTCAGTTTCTCGTCGACAGAGGAGTCCAACGGGAACACCGCCACCCGGTGGCAGTTCTGGAAGGCCAGCCGCACCCCGAAGTGCCGCTGCAGTGCACCGCGTATGGCGTCACTCGCGAGCGCACGCAGCAGCTGACCGCGCGCCTGCTCGTCCGGCGGAGGCGTCTGGTTGTCGGCGAACGCACCGCCGTCGACCTTCAGCTGTGCCACCAGGGAGCTGACCATCTCCCATGCGTAGGGCAGGGAAGTCCGGACGCAGTCGACGAAGGCTGCTTCGTCGACCTCGCCTCGCTCGGCCTGTTCGAGTAGGGCCGGTGAGACGTCGAGCGACATGGGTTCTCCTCTCGCACCCCCGACTGGCGGGGGTTGCCGGACAGTTGAGGGAGTCCGCGATACCGAACACGCTGCGTACACAGTTCGCGACCTCCCGTTCAATACCGTAAGCAACCGATCGTGACCGCACCAGGAGAATGCCGAGATGGACACCATCCCGTAGGCGCACAATCGGCCAGTGCGCAAGACGGGGCCAATGGGAGAAGTGGGACAGCCCACTGGGCGTCCGGGTACGGGCGAATCGCGTCGGGCCCGGCACGTCGAGTAGCGTTGCCGACCATGCGTCTCGTCATTGCCCGCTGCTCCGTCGACTACGCCGGGCGGCTCACCGCCCACCTCCCCTCGGCGCCCCGCCTGATCCTGGTCAAGGCGGACGGCAGCGTCTCGATCCACGCCGACGACCGGGCCTACAAGCCCCTCAACTGGATGTCGCCGCCCTGCACCCTGAAGGAGGGCACGGGCGAGGAGGAGGGCGTCTGGACCGTCGTCAACAAGGCGGGCGAGAAGCTCATCATCACGATGGAGGAGGTCCTCCACGACTCCTCGCACGAACTGGGCGTCGATCCCGGCCTGATCAAGGACGGCGTGGAAGCACACCTCCAGGAACTGCTCGCCGACCGCATCGAGACGCTGGGCGAGGGCTACACCCTGATCCGCCGCGAGTACATGACGGCCATCGGCCCGGTCGACATCCTGTGCCGGGACGCCGACGGCGGGACGGTCGCGGTCGAGATCAAGCGGCGCGGCGAGATCGACGGCGTGGAGCAACTCACGCGCTATCTGGAGCTGTTGAACCGCGATCCGCATCTCGCCCCGGTGCGCGGCGTGTTCGCCGCACAGGAGATCAAGCCGCAGGCGCGCGTGCTGGCCACGGACCGCGGCATCGGCTGCCAGGTGCTGGACTACAACGCCATGCGGGGCATCGAGGACGACAAGCTGCGACTGTTCTGAGCGGGGCGTCACGCACGACCGGCAGACAGCACGACGGGAGGGGCCGGGGGCGCGGGGGGGGCCGGGCCGCCCCGGTGTGTGTG